>JAYTWC010000288.1:0-3283 GCA_043743635.1 Verrucomicrobiota bacterium
TCGTAGTGCCAGTTGCCGAGGTGGGCGATTCGCTGGGCTTCAGCGAGGATGGCTTCGCTTTCGGCAATGCGCTGGGCCTGTCGGGCGATGCGTTTGCGCAATGTCCGTTGGCGGAACAGGCCGAGCAGGGCCGCGAGCAGGGCTAGGGCGAGGGCTGAGGCGACATAGCGGGCCATTTGTTCATGGCTCACCAGCGGACCTTCGAAATGGCCGAACCATTTCTGGTAGATAATTCCGTATTCGCCGCTGCGGTTTATAATGGCGAGGCCTTCGTTTAGACGGGCGAGCAGGGTGGAATCGCCTGTGCGGACTGCGAAGCAGTGGCGGATGTTGTAGCCGACGAGGGGTTGGCCGAGGGGTCTGACGTTGTCGAGGTGGTCGCGATCAATATAGGAAAGGCCACTCAGGCGCGCGGCGAAGGCGGCGTCGTGCTGCCCGGCGTTGAGTTCCTTGAGGGATGCTTCGACCGAAACGGTATGCACGAGGCGTGCGTTGATACCGTTGTCGCGCAGGAATTTTTCGCCAATACTGCTGTAGCCGGGGATGGCCACTTCGGCGTTGGTGAGGTCGGCCGGGGATCTGTAACGTGTTTCGTTTTTACGGACAAAATAGCTTCCCTGCAGCTCCATGTAGTGCACGGAAAACTCTGCAAAAGCTTCGCGGCCGGGACCGGGGCTGAAGGTTTGCATCATGTCCAGTTTCCCCCTTTGGAAAAGTTCGGCGAGCTCGGCGGCAGGGGCGTTGATGCGTTTAATTTTGATGCTCATCACGCGGGCCACGGCGTCGAGCACATCAACGGCAAAGCCTTCGCATCCGTTGTTGCCGGCTTCTTTATATGATAAGGGGTAGCCGTCCGTCGTCGTGCCTACGACAATGGGATTGTCAAAGCGTTGCGGGGCGGAGAATGCCGCCGTTTGGGCTGTTAAGCTATGGGCGCAAACGAAGAGGATTCCAACCCCCACGAGGAGGTGGTGAATTCTATCGCGAATTGAAGGGCTGGAGGCCAAAGTGGAGTTAAGCAAAGATGCACAGCTCACAATGCCGGCATCCGTCCGTCATTGTGTTGGGTGCTTGAATTGGTGCAAACATTCTTCCCGAAAACATCTGAGGTGTATTTATGAATCCCACGAATTTTCCCGAGAGTAACACGATCAATCGCCGTGATTTTATTTTGCATGCAGCCGGTGTCGCGACGCTTGGCTGGCTGGCTGGTGGCCAGCTGTTTGCCCAAGCCGCTGCGCCAGCGGCACCTGCTTCGCCTGAAGCGGTTCGGCCTTCGAATCCTGCGCCTTTGAAAGGGGAATTTAAGCCGTTGCGGCGCAATGTTGGTCTTTTCACGGCTCGAGGCGGCACGATCGGCTGGCTCGCGTCGGCTGACGCGCTGGCCGTGGTCGATACGCAATTTGCCGACACGGCGGCGCTTTGCCTTGCGGGACTGCCGGGACGCGCAGACCGAACCATTGATGTGGTTATAAACACGCATCATCACGCTGATCATACTTCGGGCAATGGTGTCTTTAGGCCGGTGGTAAAAATGATCGTGGCCCAGGCCAACGTGCCGGTTCTCCAGCGCGCCGCGGCCGAGCGGTCAAAACCACCGACCACCGACAAGCAGGTTTACGCTGACATGACCTTTGAAGAAACTTGGCTGAAACAGCTCGGTGACGAAGTGGTGAGCGCGCGCTATTTTGGTGCGGCCCACACCAACGGCGACGTCGTCGTACTTTTTGAAAAGGCCAACGTGGTGCACATGGGCGATCTTGTTTTTAACCGCATTTATCCGGTGATTGACCGGGTCGGTGGCGGAAGTATTCGCCACTGGATTACGGTTCTTGAAAAGGTGGCACGCGAATATCCGGAGGATGCGATTTATATTTTTGGCCACGGGAATCCGAAGTTTGGTGTCACAGGCCAGCGCGGCGATCTGTTGGTGTTGCGCGATTATCTTGTTTCGCTGCTCGAGCACGTGCAGGCGCAAATCGCCGCAGGCAAGAGCAAGGCCGAGATTTCGACGATGGAAAATTTCCCGGGATTTTCGGATTTTCATCAACCCTTGCCCAACCGTCTCGGAGCCAATCTTGGCGTCGCATACGACGAGCTAACGACGCCGAAGGGTTAAGTAAGAAATTTTTTTATTAATCTGGAACTCAGGGATGCTGGAAAAACAGGTGCGATTTCTTTTCCGTTCCGGCGTTTCTGAGTTCCAGATTCAATTTCCTCTCGGCTATTGCCAGGCGCGGCGTGGGCTGGTGGAGTCGGCGCTTTTATGCAGCTCGACATTCCTTCCGGCGATTTCGCCGGCTACATCTTTGATCTCGATGGCACGTTGGTGGACACCATGCCGCTGCATTATCTCGCGTGGGACGAGGCGATGCAGGGCGTCGGGCTGAAAGAAAAGCTCAGTGAAGACTTGTTCTACTCACTCGGCGGTGTGCCGACGCGTCACGTTGCCGAACTGATCGGACAGCACTACGGACTGACCATTGATCCTGACGTGGTGATGCACAACAAGGAGCTGCTGTATTTGAAGCTCGTGCATCAGGCCGAACCAATCGCTCCCGTTGTAGAGTTTTTGGAGCGCATCGCGCCCGCCCATCCGTGTGCGATCGCGACCGGAGGCACGCCGGATGTGGCGTTACCCGCACTCGACGCGGCGGGACTGCGCGGTTTTTTCAAAGTCATTATCACGCCCAACGATGTGCCTCCCGGCCGTGGTAAACCCGCGCCGGATATGTTCCTGCTCGCGGCAAAGAAAATGGGCGTGCCGCCCGAACGTTGCCTCGTCTTCGAAGACGCCGAGCCGGGCATTCGCGCCGCTTTAGCCGCCGGCATGCAGGTCGTACACGTGCCGAGTCGGCGGTAAGCGCCTGAAAAATCTACGCCACTGTACCGCCCGGAAGCTGTAATAAAGGCTTCCGCCTGTCGGCCGGTTCCATTTGGATACAGTTATGAACGTTCTGTCTTTGGCCAAAGGCTCCGTGCTTTCGCAACCGGTCTATGAACCCGGCAAACCCATCGAGGATGTCGCGCGCGAACTAGGACTCGATCCGGCGACCATCATCAAACTCGCCTCGAACGAGAATCCTTTCGGGCCATCGCCGCGCGCGATCGAGGCCGCCCGCAAGGCACTGACTCAGGCTGAACTTTATCCCGACGGCGGCTGCGTCGTGCTCCGGCAGAAACTCGCGACGAAACTCGGCTTACCGCCCGAACAGATCGTCGTAGGTAACGGCTCCAACGAACTGCTTGAGCTCGTCGGCCACGTTTTTCTTGGGGCTGGCGA
>JAYTWC010000289.1:0-1951 GCA_043743635.1 Verrucomicrobiota bacterium
GCTGGAACGCACGGCCGACAATCCCTGGCCCGAATGGCCGAAGACCCTCAAGGTCGATTACGGTCAGGAAGAAGCCGCCGCCAAGCAAGGCGCCGATCCTCGCACCTATCTGACGACCGTGAAGAAATTCATCGGCAACGCCGAAGGCGCGGTAAAGGAACTCGTGACCGTTCAAATCAAATGGGACAAAAACGACAAAGGCCAGTTCGTCCCCGTTGAGCTGCCTGGCACCGAGAAGACCATTCCTGCTGACCTCGTTCTCCTCGCGATGGGCTTTGTTGGACCAGAGCAAGGGATCATGGATGAGCTCAAGCTCGAACGTGACGCCCGAACCAACATCAAGGCCGAACACGAGAAGTACACGACCAACCTCAAAGGCATCTTCGCCGCCGGTGATTGTCGTCGTGGCCAAAGCCTCGTGGTCTGGGCGATCAACGAAGGCCGCGGCGCAGCCCGCGAAGCTGACCGCTACCTGATGGGCTCGACCGACCTGCCGTAAGGTAGGTGACGATGCTCCGCATCGTCTGCTCATCTCACGCAAAAACTTTCAAGGCGCGCCTTCATCGGCGCGCCTTTTTTCATTTCTGGTTTAAGGAAACGTATAGGATGGCTGAAAGATGATCTGCATTTCTTTTTGAACCTGTTTCACGTAAGTAATCTTCATGGCCATTTCCCCCATCACTCGTCTTGGCGAATGCAGTCACGTGTCGCCCATCCGAAATTGCGTCTCTGACGACGTGCAGGTGCCGAACGAGATCCAATGGCTAAACGGGCAACCACCGGTTGATCCGCTGTTGTTTGAGTTGGCCGGGCCGCGTGAGCGGCTTTACTTCGATCCCGCCAAAACTCGCGCGGGCATCGTAACGTGCGGAGGGCTGTGTCCGGGCTTGAACAACGTGATCCGCTCGCTGGTCTTGCAGCTGTATTTTGGTTATGGCGTGAAAGAGGTTCTTGGTTTTCGTGGCGGGTACACCGGACTCGATCCGGTGCGAGGCGAGGCGCCGATGGTGCTGACGCCTGATGTCGTCGAGGACATTCACAAGCACGGCGGCACGATTTTGGATACGTCGCGTGGTCCGGTGGATACCAAGATCGCGGTGGACAACTTGATTGCGTGCGGAGTGAATATGCTTTTCACGATCGGTGGCGACGGCACGCAGCGTGGCAGCAACGATCTTTTTCAGGAAGCGCGTCGCCGTGGACATGCGCTGAGCGTGGTGGGTGTGCCGAAGACGATCGACAACGACGTTTGCTATGTTTCCCGAACCTTTGGTTATCTTACTGCGTTGGAAGAGGCGTGCAAGGTGATCGACCGGGCGCACACGGAGGCGCACAGCGTGAAGAACGGTATTTCGGTCGTGAAATTGATGGGCCGGGACGCGGGGTTCATCACGGTCGGCGCGACGCTGGCGAGCCAGGATGTCAATTTTTGCCTCATTCCTGAGGTTCCGTTTGAACTGGAAGGGCCGGGTGGGTTTCTCGCGGCGTTGAAGAAGCGCGTGATCGCGCGGCGGCACGCGGTGGTTGTCGTGGCGGAAGGCGCGGGGCAGAAATTCATGGAGGTTGCTGCGGGCGGACGGGATGCGTCGGGGAATGTGAAGCTGAAGGACATCGGGCCGTTTATGCGCGACCGGATCGAGGCGTATTTCAAGGCGGAAGGCGTGCCGGCGGTGACGCGTTACATCGATCCGAGTTATCTTGTGCGCAGTGGTTCGGCGAATCCGGAGGATGCGATTCAGTGTGATCTGTTCGCGAGGCATGCGGTGCATGCGGCGATGAGCGGGCGGACGGGCTTGGTGATCGGGCTGGTCAACGACCAGTTTGTCCACGTGCCGATCGAATTGTTGAGTTCGGAGAAAAAGCGGGTTGACCCGAACGGCGCTCAATGGCGTTCGGTGCTGGCCTGCACGGGCCAGCCGCATCCGCTCGGTTGAGCAAAGGGCGAGTGCTC
>JAYTWC010000290.1:0-5477 GCA_043743635.1 Verrucomicrobiota bacterium
TTCTTGCCGGCTTCGAGTTGCAGGGGAATAATATCGTCGTCGATCCGACTGTCGCGGCGGGTCCAGTGATCGGAGATCAAAGTTCCGTTGAGCCAAATTTTCACGCCATCATCGCTTCCAAGGCCGAGGTAGGCCGGTCCGGCGGTCGGCGAATCAAATTCCGCCCATGCATAACCAACGCTGTAGTCACAAGTACCTTTGGAGCGAAGATTCACAAAACCATCGGGTGAATCGCAGCGTTCCCAGGTGTAGCTGTTGCCATCGACGACCTCGGTTTTGCCTGCGGCGGGCGCGACGTTGGCGGCTCCGTTTGGATCAAAAAAATCCGAATTGAAGGCAGTGAGTTGAGCTTTTTTGCTGATGCCGCCAGAGCTGATATTCATGGCGCTCATCACGACGACGCCGTCGGCTTTCACTTGGTCAATGCCGGAAAATTCCTGGCTGGGAACGGGAATCGGGCGAAGCAATTGCCAGGAGGGAATGATTATTTCGGGGCGCACCGAAAGGAAGATCCATTCCTTTTCGATGTCGTAGGTTGGGCTGTCGCCAGGAACGCTGTAGTTGAACGTATAGCTGCCGGTTACGGGTTTACCTTGTTGGATTGCAGGCAGGAAGAGAGCTGAGTTTTTTAATGATTTTTCGAGCTTGGGCCGGATATCGGCGGGGATGTCGGCCGGGTTGGAGAGGGTGGCTGCGGTGACCTTTCCCTCGGTGTCGATCTCCATCGAGGCCGAGACCTGTTTGACGCCGTTTTTGCGCAGCGTGGAAGTGCGCAAGGGGTTAGCGATGAGTAGTGGTTGCGCTGAGCTGGTCGCGAAGCGTTGGAGCCGGGTGTTGGTTTCGTAATAGGCGCGGTCTTTCCAAAAAAGAGGATTCTGTTCGTCGCCGGCGGCCATGATGGCGTTGAGTTCGTCGATGAACTTTTTCTCGGTTTGGATGTTTTCAGCTGTTGAGAGCGCGAGCGGTACGCCGTCGCGACTCACCAGCATCATGAGAAAGCCTTCGGCGGGGATATTGTGGGCAAATACATCGATCTCATTCCGTTCGGAGTACTTGGCGAAAAGCCAGGGAATGTGTGAGGCATTGGCCATACCGACGTCGCCTTTTTCGTCCTGTCGAATGCCGAACTGGATGGTCTCCATTTTATTGCCATAGATGCGACGGAGCCGTTCATAAGCGGCACGGTACAGGATAGGAATCTTGTAGGATTCGCCCTCCCACGAAGAGGCAAAGATCAAAACGTACAGTTCTGGTTCTGGAAGGCCTTTGACGTCGACTGGCACGAGAAGGTCTTTTTCCAAACGCAGCAGACGGGTCTTTAAATCGCGGCTCACCGAAGATTTGGCCTGCGCCCAGTCCTCGGCGCGCGGCAGCTTGCTGCTTTCTTCGTAGTAGCGAATGCAGTCTTCGCGTGAAAGGGACCGAAACAGCACACGGCGGCCTTTGTTAACGCCCGTGTTGAAAAGGGCGAACGGTCCGTAACTCGCGCTCGGTGAGCCTTTGAAGGTGGTGCCCTGAAGGTCGGTCCACTCGGTTGAGCGTGCGTGAAGAGAATTTAGGAGTGTGAAGTGGATTAGGCCGACGCAAAGCAGTAGCCGAAAAGAGTTGATCATGGAGCGAAGGGGTTGAAGGCAGGAGCCGGCATCTTGAGATTGAACCGGTGGATTCGAGCGGGGGACTTGTTTGAAATGACTGCCCGAAAAGGTACTTCAAGTTGGAGCGAGCGCAACGGTTGAGGCTTAAGATTGTTGCTCCCGGTTTTATATCTCATGCCGCTTCAGCGGGCGTGGATACGTATAATTGTCGTTGCCAAAAGGTTTGGGTCCGGGCATTTCCATTTTCTCCCCTATGAGAATTTGTTTCCGGCTGGCGTGGTTGGTGTTTGGAGCCGCGTTGACGATTTTGCGCCTTGCGGCACAAGATGCGACTTCCTGTGCTCCTGTTTTGCGAAAGATTGGAGGAGAGTCCATTGAGCTCTCTTCTCCGGCACAGGCGTGGAAGGTGCGTTATCCCAAGGAGAGGGCGTCGGAGAATGAAATTGGTTGCGGTTTCGTCGTGGCGTATGTTTGGGCTGGAGGGATTGAAAAGGACTACGGCCGCGGTGGTGAAAGGGCTTATGCACAAGCGGCCGAGGATGCCTCGGAGCATGCATTCGAAAGCACTCCGGTTAAATGGACTGGTAATGAGTTCGGCTATGTTTGGCGGGCGGTGCTTTTCAATCCCTTGTCGGCGATGGGAAAAGGCCCAGAAGCAACGCCACGGTTGCTTGGAGTTGAACCGGTTTTTCTGTCGAGTCGTTTGATGAAAACGGGAGGGTTTGTTGTTTCGCGATTGTTTAGGATGGGGAAACTGCGTATCGCCGTCGACGGTAGCGTGGTTGCAGTGACGATTTTGGGAGACAAACGTTTATTGGATACAGCAGGCCACCATAAGCGTGATCGGCAACCTATGGAGCTTGTCGCAGAAGTGCAGTCGGAGATCGAACGTGTGATAAAGCGTTGGCGTTTTGCTCCAGCACGAAAGGACGGGGTGCCGGTTGAGGCAGAAGTTCTGATAAAGATCCCTATCTGGCTCGACCCACTTGAAGTTTTGAGCTCTGACCAGGCGCTGCCTCGGATTCCTCCGGGCGATCGCTTGAAATTCAAAAAGTGGCCGGTTAAAGCGCAGCGTCAGGGTTCGGCGAGAGTCGAATTTGTTGTTGATTGCGAAGGCCGCGTAAGAGTCCCGGTTGTTGTTGAGGCAAGTGATCCAGGCTTTGGTCAAGCCGCCATAGAGACGATTAAGTTTTGGAGGTTTGAAGTAGTTGAGCGTGATGGCGCTCCATGTAACGTTCGGATGCAGCATACCTTTCATTACGACCGTGATGACGGCTACTTGCAGCTTGTTGACTTACTTGATAATGCTGAACCGCCAAAAATTCTCGGGGGTCGCGCGGGTCTGAAAATCGAATTCCCCAAAAAAATGGAGGGAGAAAACTATAACGCGAATATTATTGCCGAGGTGGAAATCGATGATCAGGGCCGTCCGCAAAATCCGGTCATCGTGCAGTCTACACATCCTCTTTTTAATGATGCGATGATCGATGGTATTATGAAAACCGAGTTCGCGCCGGGTAAGCGGGGAGGTGTGCCGGTATCGGTTCGTTGCTTAATTTATGCGGGGTTTGGGCCGTGGAATGGACCGGGTGAAGAGCTGGCCGAGGTTCAGAAACCGAACGAGAAAGATCAAAAGCATATTCCTTCGAATTTAAGGTTCGAACGCATGCCCGAAACAATAAGTGTTATACAACCCGTATATCCCTATTCGTTGTTGCTCGAGGGTATAACGGGTGAGGCGACTGTGGTGATGATGGTAAATGCAAAGGGCGGTGTTGATCAGAGTTATGTTGCGTCATGCTCCCGACAGGAATTTGGCCAAGCACTCGCAACAGCGGCTGAGGGTTATCTGTTCAAACCGGGTTTGCGTGATGGGCGGCCTGCAAGCGGCCTGTTTTCGATAACGTGTCGCTTTGAGCTTCCGGCGATGCAGGACGACGGCTATTTAGTGAAATGGGAACGTGAGAAGAAGGGGGACATTGTGAGCGCCGTGCTGCTTGATAAACCGTTGGCGGTAATGTCGCGTTATGAGCCGATATTCCCAAGAAACCTGTTGGGGAAACACAAGGAGGGGCAGGCGATGATTGAGTTCCTCGTTGATGAGCAGGGGAAAGTTAGGCTGCCTCGGTCAGTATCAGCAACCGAGCCTAGCTTTGGCTACGCGGCTACACAAGCAGTTGCATTATGGAGGTTCACGCCGCCAACAGTAAAAGGCAAAGGAGTGATTGTCCGAGTTAAGGCCCCCGTGTTGTTCCAAAGAGAAGGTTCCGGTAGTGAGAAGGTGTCCTCGGCCTCGCCTTCGAGCGGTTCGCAATGATTGAAAAACTTTCCATTTTTCATGAAAATCCGTTACCGGCTGGCGTGGTTGGTGTTTGGAGCCGCGTTGACGATTTTGCGCCTCACCGCGCAAGATGTGCTCGTGACGGATCCGGCGTGGGTGTCTACATTATAAATACCGATGGATGTATTGTAGATGTGAAAGTGGTTGAGGCAACCAACCCAGAATTTGGAGCGGCGCTGGCGGCGGCTGCGGAGGCCTTCACTTATGTTCCTGCCATGAGGGATGGGAAACCGACTCAAACGCTTTTGAGGATGGACCAGACGTTTACCGGGAGTCGTTTTAGCTCGGTCGTATAGAGAAAGACGAAGACCTGATCCGGTTGGAAAAAAGAAATCCCGAGAAGATCCTTGTGCCTAAGAAGCTCGATTTACCGGTTAAAGTCGTTTCACAGCGGACTCCGGTTTTTCCACTATCGGTTCAAAGTCGGCTGACTCAGGGCCAGGCGAAACTTGAGTTTCTCATTGATGAAGAAGGCAGGGTTAGGTTGCCCCGGATCGTGACGGCAGCCGATCCAGCTTTTGGATACGCCGCAATTCAGGCAGTATCGGCCTGGCGATTTGAGCCGCCTAAAGCTAGCGGAAAGCCGGTGGTCGCGCGTGTGCGTTTGCCGTTTGAGTTTAATTTAGAAACCGAAAGTGCCGGACTGGTTGCGATGAAACCGTAGTGGCACTTTTCGAAATCGTGGTGGGCGGTCTTTAGACCGTGCTCGCCAGCGGAAGGCTATTGTGTTGATTTCCCGTTACATATTTTGCCATGGAAAATCAGGAACCGATCAGTCTTTTCAAACAATGGATGGAAGAGGCGCGCACGGCCGGGGTCATCGATCCGATGGCGATGTCACTGGCTACGGTTGACGCGCAGGGGCGGCCTGCGGTGCGCATGGTGCTGCTCAAGGGCGTCGATGAGCGCGGGTTTGTTTTCTATACCAACCTCGATAGTCCGAAGGCCGCTGACCTGAAGGTGCATCCGCACGCGGCGCTTTGTTTTCATTGGGCGCAAAGCGAACGCCAGGTGCGCGTTGACGGACCGGTTGAGCCAGTGAGCGAGGCTGAGGCGGATGCGTATTTTGCGTCGCGGCCGCGGTTGAGCCAGATCGGCGCGTGGGCCTCGAAGCAATCGCAGCCGATGGAGGGTTATTGGGAGCTGGAAAAATCTGTGGCGGCGACAACGTTGCGCTTTGGGCTTGGTTCGGTGCCGCGTCCGCCGAATTGGTCGGGCTTCCGCGTGAAGCCGGCGCAGATCGAATTCTGGCATCAGCATCCGTTTAGGCATCACAAGAGGTTCGTTTTCGTGCGCGCGGGCGACGGCTGGAAGCAGCAATGGTTATGGCCGTGAGGCAGGATCTTTCTCGTTCTCTTTCCTCTTTATCTTTTCCCGATCAGGTCCGGCGGGTGGTACTGCAGACGGTAAAGAGAATGATGAAGAGAAAAATTAAGATCGCAAAAAAGCCCGCGCTTTTCGGCGCGGGCTTGGGAGAATAAGAGGAAAGATAAAGAGAACGAAGAAAGATTTCGTACTCAGACTTTCCAGAGCTGGAGGGT
>JAYTWC010000291.1:0-2378 GCA_043743635.1 Verrucomicrobiota bacterium
TGCCGAAGATAAAAAACCCGAACCACCCGTACCGGTCTTTCAGGATTACCCGGCGCAGCTCAACCCGCCACCCGCCGAAACACCCGAGAACCAACAACGACTTTACGGCCCAAGCGGCACCTTAATCGCCCCTGAAAAGGCAAAGCAGATTTTGGACACATTCCGTGGTACTTACGAAAAGCTCGGCAAACCACACGTCCTTTTCTTCGTGAACCGCGAACTCGTTGACGAAGCGTCCAACCTGAAGATCACCGCCCGCACCGAGAAAACCCAGGTCAAGGTCAGCGGTAGTGAAAACTCAACTACCTCGGGCAAGACCACTCAGGTCAGCGCCAAAAACACTTACGCCGCCAGCGAGAAAGCCTCCACACCCATCGCTGATCGTCAAACCGTGCGCGAAGTCGAACGTCTCTTCGGACGTCCCTTCCGCTATGCAGGTGCCAGCCTCGCCGATCAGAAAATCGCTGCGTCACTCATCGCTGACAAATCCATCGACAATTTCGTCGCCCCCAACAACGAAGCCGCACGCAAAGACCGCGAAGCCCTCGCCAAGATCGCCGATATCGTAATCGAAGTTCTAGTCTCAAGCCGCAACATCACCGTCACCGGCATCGCGGAAGACACCGTCGTAGCCTCACCCGACATTCAAGTCACTGCAGTTCGCCTCTCCGACTCCGCCATCATCGGCCAAGCAAGCTCCACCGACATATTAGGCAAAGACCAGCAGGCCGGCCGACTCGCGCGCCAGTTCGATGTGCGCGACATCACCGAAGCCACCGCCTTTGCGCTCATGGAAGACATGACCCTGTCGGCCAAATAATAAGACAACACGCTGCCAGCGGAAAACACGTTCGCCGTCTCTCCGCTCAGTTTTTCGCCGACGCCGCCGTGTTGCCAACGCAGGCGGCGTCTTTCATTTTTTACTTTCATGCTTCGCGGCCTCCCTTCTTCTTTTCGCCTCATCCTTCTCCTACCGGCAATCTTCTTTGCCGGTTGTGAAACTGCGCCGAGCCATCCCCCGGTGCCCATCACCGGTGATCCCGTCGTTGATGGCAACGCCCAACTCGCCGTCGCGCCCGCCAAGGACCGCGCTCTTTGGGAATACCGCATCGCCGCCGCTGCACTTCGCCGCAACCAGTTCGACGAGGCAAAAGCCAAGCTCGATGACGCCCTCGCCGTCGCCGCCGCCAACTACGGCCAGGTTAACTCGGAAGCCGCCAAGTCACGCCGCATGTTCCGCAACGAATCAGACAAGCCCTTCATCGGCGAACCCTACGAACGCGTCATGGCCTCATTTTACCGCGGCATCCTCTACTGGCGCGACGGCGAACCTGACAATGCCCGGGCCCTTTACCGCAACGGCCAGCTCCTTGACAGCGACACCCAGGACAAAACCTACGCCGGCGATTACGTACTCCTCGATTACCTCGATGGATTGGTTTCGGCCAAGCTCGGAGGTGATGGCGCCGACGCTCTCGCCCGGGCCCGCGCCAACGCAAGAAAACAAGGCCACGCCACTCCTCCCGATTTCAACACGAAAGCCAACGTCATGATCTTCGCCGAATACGGCCGCGGGCCCACTAAGTATCAAGGTGGTGAATACGGTGAATATTTAAAATTTTCGGTCGAGAAATCAAAAATCCGCTCCGCCCGGCTCGAAGTCGATGGACGCCAAATCGCGCTTCCACCCTACGACGACGTCAGCTTTCAGGCCACCACCCGTGGCGGTCGCTTGATGGACCACGTTCTTGGCAACAAAGCTGTTTTCAAACAAACCACCGATACCATTGGCGATGTGGCTTTGCAGGGTGCTGTGGCCACGTCCGCCTTCAGCCAAGGTCGCAGGAACGACGAAGCCGCCCTCGCCCTCGCCGCCGTCGGTCTGATCAGCAAAATCGCCTCGGCCGCAACCACCCCTCAGGCCGACATCCGCGCCTGGAGTAACCTCCCGCAGTATCTAAGTTTCGCCACGCTCCAGCTCGCCATCGGCGAATACACAGCGAAACTTGAGTTTATCGATGGCAACGGCCAAGTCGTGCCCTGGCTCACCCAGAATTTCACAATCACCGTCCCGCCCGCCGACTCCAACATTGGTGGCAAAGCGCCCGACGTCGTGGTGTTCCGCAGCGAGTTAAAAAACTAATCCCTCCCGGCAGCGATCAAGGTTTGCCTGCGACAATTTCTGCCTTCGCCTCGGCAAGATCGTGCTGAAACTCCGGACTGCGCAAAAACGCCTGCGCGATTGCCCGGCCAAGGGTTCGCCCGGCAAAAATATCGAGCGGCGTATGCACGCCACCTTGCACACGAAGCCAGCCCGACTCACACGCCTTGTCCAGAATTTCGTCGCGATGTTCGGGAAACAATTCGACCAAGATCAA
>JAYTWC010000292.1:0-4974 GCA_043743635.1 Verrucomicrobiota bacterium
GTTTGTCTCCACAAACGGAATACATGATTCCGGCGCGCGAGAGCGTCGGGATAAAATTCACGAAAGCCGGGCAATGTCTGAAACGTGGCCATGGAAAAACAAGAAGTTGCGAATGCCGCACGCCGAGTGCGATGCGAAAATTTCGCGATCCCAAAACAACATCGCCTCACCGCATTAGAGATTCACGCCACGCGAGCATGAAAAAGCCGGGCGTGAAAGCCCGGCTTGCGTAAAGGAAAACTGGCGGCGCTCAGAGCTGAGTAATGTCGAGCTTCTTGAGCAGCTGCTTGAGGATCTTGCCTGACTTGAATTTAACGACTGCACGCTCAGGAATAACAACCTCTGCTTCAGGCTTGTTGGGGTTGCGACCGATGCGCGATTTGCGCTTTTGAACTTCGAGCACACCGAAATTACGCAACTCAACGTTGCGACCTTCAGCGAGCGCTTTCATAACGATGTCGAGTGTCATCTGCACCGTTGCCACAACTTCCTTTTGTGGGAAGCCGGTTTTTTCATATATCTCTAAGACAATTTCACGTTTGGTTAGATTTGTGGACATGGTAGTTTTCCTTTATTCGGCTCAAATTACACGGACATAAGTAATTTTCACTTCTGACATTACGTCAACAGGACATACCAGATTTTCAATAAAAAATGAGTGAAAAAGATGCACAACACGCCGAAGACCAACTGCCTAAGGAAGTCTGAGCGACGTAAAAACACACCCCGTTCCACATTATTTAATAAGATATATCAATTTCTATATCAAATATTTACAAAATAAAAACGATCTCGGATAAGACCTACTAAGAGTTCTTGAAACAGCTTCAAACCTTCAATCCAAAACCACACGAGATTCGCGACCACTTAGATCGTTTTGTGATTCACAAAACTACGCCAGGAAGGTGCTCTCGGTCGCAATTAGCAATCGCCTCAACCACGTTCAAGGAATGTATCGCGAATTCTGACTTACGTTAGCGCGACTCCGTGAAACGGAATATTTAACCTTCTCGGACCAACCGGCGTAGGTAAAACCTACCTCAATCCCCAAGACTTTCACCCTCGTTTAAAACTCATTGTTGGTGAGATAAATAAGCTATAACTAATTCTAATCTGGACATATTTAATAGCCACCAAAAGACCATCTCCCGCTGGGCCATTGAGCATTTCAAAGCCATCGCTACCGATTCACTAGCGTGACCGACACAAACAGTCTGCACGCTTTTGGCTGGTGACTTCGGCCCGAGCGATTAGGCATACCGATTCCAGCTTTGCATCCTCACATGCCAGATCCTGTCGCAGTCAACTCCATGTTTGCCCGCATCGCGCGTCGTTACGACGTCGCGAACCACCTGCTTAGTTGCGGCGTGGACTTTCGTTGGCGCCGCAAGCTCGTCAAAGCCGTACGCCTTGCCGAACCGCACGCTATCCTCGATCTCGCCACCGGCAGCGGAGACGTCGCATTTGCCCTGAGCCACGGACTACCTGAAACTGTACAAATTCTCGGCGTCGATTTCTGCCAGCCCATGCTCGACGAAGCCGAAATCAAAAAGCACTCGCGCCACTATGCCAACGTCTCGTTCCAACAAGGCGACGGTCTCGCGCTTTCGCTGGCCGATAATTCCTACGACGCCGTCACGATTTCATTTGGCCTGCGCAACATGGGCGACCTGCGCAAATCCCTCGGCGAAATGCGCCGCGTCCTGAGGCCAGGCGGCAAAATGTTCATCCTCGAGTTCTCGCGCCCTGTCCGATGGTTCAGGCCGTTTTATTATTTCTACCTGCGCCGCATCTTGCCCGGACTCGCACAACTCGTCACCGGCGACCGCGCGGCCTACGTTTATCTCAACGAGACGATCGAGCAGTTCCCCGACCGCAACGCCCTCAGCGAGGAAATTCACGCTGTCGGCTTCACCGAAGTCAATTCCCGCGCCCTGACCTTCGGCATCGTCGCTTTGCACGAAGCGGTGAAATAACCAGCCACACTGGTCCAATAACCTTTTAATAAGTCTAGCCGGCGACGCCTCACCGCGCGCTCAGCTAAATGACTTACCGCAGCCACACGTGCTTTGTGCGTTGGGATTTTTGATTTCAAAACCCTTTCCGTGCAACCCGTCGTCAAAATCGATCACGGAACCATTCATATACGCGATGCTCGCCGGATCCATAATCACACTTACGCCTTCAGTTTGAAATTCTGAGTCGTCCGCTTTCGGCTCATCAAACGACATGCCGTATTGAAAACCTGAACAACCACCCGACTCCACGAAAACTCGTAGGCGTTTTTGCGGCGCATTTAAGTCGGTTTGCATCGTACGCACCTGAACGGCGGCGCGAGCGCTGAGTATAATCATAGCGAAAACGTGCGGCTTGGACCACAGCTGTCAACTGGTCGACATAAATTACAGCAATTATCATGCTAGATTCAATCTGCGTACTTGCCAGCACCAGAAACCTGGCCTTTTCTCTTCACCAGAGTGGCTTCCTTAAAACACATTTTCAATGAGCTGCACTACGAACTGACCCGCAAGATCGCCGAAGGCGGCATGGGGCTGGTCTATGAAGGTGTACAGCGCGGTGCCGGCAATTTCCGTAAGAACGTCGCGGTAAAACTCATTCGCGAAGAATATTCGACCATCCCAGAATTCCAGAAAAACTTCATCGGCGAAGCCCGTCTCGTCGCCGATCTCATCCACACCAATATCGTCCAAACTTACCACCTCGGCCAGGTCGGCGGACAATATTTCATGGTGATGGAGTTAGTGCGCGGCGTGCACCTTGAACAGTTGATCGAACGCCACCGCGTCCTCAAACGCCAGATCCCCGTCGACATCGCCGCTTTCATCATCTCACGCGTCGCCCGCGGCCTCGCTTACGCCCACCAGAAATGCGACACCGAAGGTCGTCACCTCAATATTGTTCACCGCGACATCGGACCCAAAAACGTCCTCATCGCCTTCGAAGGTGACGTGAAACTCACCGACTTCGGCATCGCGAAGGCCCTCGACCTCATGTACAACGAGGAAGGTAAGGTCATCGCTGGTAAAGACGAATACCTCTCGCCCGAACAAGCCAGCTACGCCGTGACCGACGCCCGGGCCGACCTCTTCCCGCTCGGTATTGTCCTCACCGAACTACTCCTCGGACGTAATATTTTCCGTTCCTCCGACCGCCTGGAATCGCGCCGCAATATCCTGACGATGCCGATCCCGAAATTCGGCACCCTCCGTGCCGACATCGATGCCCCGCTCGAGACCATCATACAAAAAGCCCTCCAGCGCGACCGCGACAAACGTTACCAAACCGCTGCAGAAATCCTAACCGATTTGGAAATGTATTTGTACAGCGACCGCTACGGTCCCACCAACGAAAAACTTGGCGTCTACCTCCGTGAGATCATGGATCATCACGAACCCGGCGCCCCACTCCCGCTTTCTCGTACCCCTGCCCCGGCCACCTGATGAACTCCTCCAGAACCATCATTGCGGAAGCAGACTATGAGCGGACACGGATTTAGCCAGGACCTCCGTCAGCGTCAGACTCAGTCGCTGGTGCTCGCGCCCCAGCTGCGACAGTCGTTGAAGATTCTCCAGGTCGCCGCGCTCGACTTGCGCTCTGTCATTCAGGAAGAGCTGCAAAACAATCCGACGCTCGAAGAGATGCCCATGGAAGGTGTCAGTCTCGACAAGGAAAAAGCCGAATCATCCAACGACTCCAACGACAACGGCTCCAGCGAAACACCCGAGCAGCACGAAGAAATGGATTTCTCCAGCTCCAAGGAGTACGAAATCCTCAGCAAGCTTAACGAAGACTGGCGCGACCACATGGCGCAGGCCGGCGGCTCGCAGCCCTACACTTCTGAAGATGCCGAAAAACGGCAGCACTTCTTCGATTCCCTGGTTAACGAAACCTCACTTCAGGAACACCTGATGCAGCAGGCCGAACTTGCCGACATGCCACCAAAGGTGCTCGAAGCTATGCACCACCTCGTTGGCAGCCTCGATGACCGCGGTTTTCTCACCCAGACCGCCGCCGACGTTGCGCTTCAGACCAGCCTACCACTCGACGTTGTCCAGCAGGCGATCAAACTTCTCAAAACCTTCGATCCTCCCGGCATCGGTTGCCAGAACATCGAGGACAGTCTCCTCCAACAGCTCATCGCCAAAGGCCGCAGCGACTCCCTCGCCGCCCGCATCCTCCGCGACCATTTCACGTTGCTCTCGCGCCGCCGCATCCCCGAGATCGCCCGCAAGCTCGGCTCCCACATGGACGACGTGCAGATCGCCATCGAGGAGATCGGCACCCTCGATCCCGCGCCCGGCCGCCGCTTCGCCGACGACAACAACCGCGTGGTCGTCCCAGACGTCACCGTTGAAAAGGACGGCCAGGAATGGAAAATCCTCCTCAACAACGACTACATCCCGCGCCTTCGTATTTCCAGTACCTACCGAGAGCTTATCGCCAAAGGCACGCTCTCGAAACAGGAACGCGAGTACCTCCGCGAACGCATGCGCTCAGGCAAGTTTCTCATCAACTCCATCGAGCAGCGCCAGCAGACAATCGAGCGCATCACCCGCGAGATCATCAAGGTCCAAACCGATTTCTTCGAGAAAGGCGTTTCCAAACTCCGCCCGCTCACCATGACGCAGATCGCTGACGTCGTCGGCGTACACGAAACCACTGTCAGCCGCGCCATCGCCAACAAATATATTCAGACTCCGCACGGCGTTTTCGATTTCAAATATTTCTTCACGCCCGGCTATCAAGCCGACAACGGAGCCTCCGTTTCCAACACCAGCGTGAAGGACATGATCAATGATCTCATCGAAGGCGAAGACCGCAGCCACCCGCTCAGCGATCAGGAGATCGTCGCCAAACTTCAGGAACGCGGCATCAACATCGCCCGCCGCACCGTCGCCAAATACCGCGAAGAACTCGGCCTGCTCCCGAGCAACCTCCGCCGCGATTACACCT
>JAYTWC010000293.1:0-5263 GCA_043743635.1 Verrucomicrobiota bacterium
GCGTCCGCGCCCATCTCCATCGCCGCCGCCGCATGCGACGGCGTACCCAAACCAGCGTCAATCACCACGGGCACGTTGCTCTGCGCAATAATAATTTCCAAGAACACGCGCGACTCCAAACCACGGTTGCTGCCGATCGGTGCGCCTAACGGCATGACCGCCGCGCAACCTGCTTCTTCGAGATGTTTGCACAGGACTGGATCGGCATGAACATATGGCAGCACCACGAAGCCGCGCTTCACGAGCTCCTGCGCCGCTTTGAGCGTCTCGATTGGATCGGGCATCAGGTATTTTGGATCGGGATGAATTTCGAGTTTCACCCAATTCGTCTCCAACGCATCGCGAGCGAGTTCAGCCGCGAGGATTGCCTCTTTGGCATCACGCACACCCGAGGTATTTGGCATGAGCCGGTAACGACTACGGTCGAGATGCGAAATAATATCATCGCTCACGCCATCGGTGCGCACACGCCGCAGAGCCACCGTAACCAACTCCGTGCCGGAAGCCGCGAGACTCTCGGTCATGGCCATGCCTGAGCTATATTTTCCGGTGCCAAGAAAGAGGCGCGAGGAAAGTTCCACGCCAGCAATAACAAGAGGAGTCGTTTTCATTTGTGATTTTTAAACAGCTGCGTCGGTCCAAGCGGCTGCATAGGTTTTATAATTCTTCTCGAGCCGCCCGTCGCAGAACAAACCGGACGACACCGCCACGCCCGCGGCGCCTGTTGCACGCACCGTCGGCAGGTCCGCCGGCTCGATGCCACCGATCACCCAGGCCGGAAAACCATCCAACATCGCCACAAGCAGCCGCACGCCCGGCTCGCCGAGCACTGGCGAAAGATTCTTCTTTGTCGCCGTGTAACGCCATGGCCCCACGCCCACGTAATCGAGACAGTTCGCCGAAAGCGCCCGCGCAGCATCGTCGGCATTGTTGACCGTTCCACCCAGCAAAAGGCTGCGCCCCAACCGGCGACGCGCGGCCGCCCAGTCCTCATCCTGCTTGCCCAAATGAACGCCATCCGCCCCCGAAGCCAACGCCACATCGACGCTATCGTTTACAATACAAACCGCACCGTGCGACCGGCACACCGACACAACCTCGCGAGCCAAACCAGTCCACGACTCCAACGATGCACCTTTGTGACGAAATTGAATCCAACGCGCGCCCGCCTCGCACAGCCGCGCGGCCTGCTCGTCATGCGTGAGCGCTAACCCATCCATCGTGATACACATTACGGAGTATTTATGAGCTTCAAGCGACATGGTGAGTAGTTAGGTAGGGCGAGGCGTCCCTGCCGAGCCGGGACTGAAGTTGTTCGAAAACCTTCAGCGGTTCGAGCGCCTGCCAGAGTGCACCGAGCACGGCCACTCCGTCGAAACCGAGTTCAGCGCAACGAATCGCATTGGTCGGTGTGATTCCTCCGAGCGCAATGACCTCGGTTTTGCGCTCTGCATCGGTACGACGCGCCAGACGCTCCGTCACCGTTTCGATTGGAATCGTTGGCCCGTAGCCTGACTTTGAAATCGAGGGAAACACTGGACTAAAAAACACCGCTGCGTAGTTCCCTAGCGCGGTGTTTAAATCTGCCAAATCGTGACACGAGCGGCTGGTGAAAAAGTCGGCCCGACGATGTAGAGCATCGTCACTATCGTCGGAATCCTTGAAATGCATCCCGCCACAACCGAACTCCACCGCCAGCTCGTGATGCTGATGCAAAACCAACCGCGACCACCATTGCGACGGCACCGCGTTCAGCCAAACGGCTAGTTTTTCCTGCGGCCACTGGGGTTTGCGCACATGATAACGCTCCAGCCCCGCCGCAAATAGCTCCGCCAGGACCGCGTGTTCTCGCGGTTCGTCGGCCTCAGGTGATATCACGACCAATTTCATCCCCCTTGCGTGGCTTGAACCACCAGCACGCGATCACCGGCAACCAACGAATGCGTTTCCCAGGTCGAACGCGGCACGACGGCATCGTTCACCGCAACGGCGACGCCGCGTTTGGCGACATGACCCAGTTCGGCCAGCAGGTCGTGCAACGTAGCCCGGTCGGCAACGTCGTGCGGTTTATCGTTTACGCGTAGGTTCATTTATCCGTGTAGATTTCGCCACCTTGCTTGCGGAACTCATCCGCCTTCGCCTGCAAACCAGCGACGACGGCTTCGTTTTCGCCGACGCCCTGAGCCTCGGCGAATTTGCGCACGTCTTCCGTGATCTTCATCGAGCAGAATTGCGGGCCGCACATCGAACAGAAATGCGCCGTCTTCGCGCTATCCTGCGGGAGCGTGGCATCGTGAAACTCGCGCGCCTTTTCTGGATCAAGCCCGAGGTTAAACTGATCTTCCCAGCGGAATTCAAAACGCGCTTTCGACAACGCATTATCGCGGTACTGCGCAGCGGGATGGCCTTTCGCGAGATCGGCAGCGTGCGCAGCGATCTTGTAAGCGATCACACCGGCGCGAACATCTTCTTTGTCCGGCAAACCGAGATGTTCCTTAGGGGTAACGTAGCAGAGCATCGCGCAGCCGTGCCAGCCGATCATCGTCGCACCAATCGCGCTCGTGATGTGATCGTATCCGGGCGCGATATCGGTCGTGAGCGGCCCGAGCGTGTAGAACGGCGCTTCGTGACACCACTCGAGCTGCTTGGTCATGTTCTCCGGAATCATGTGCATCGGCACGTGGCCGGGCCCTTCGTTCATGACCTGCACGCCGAAGTTCCAAGCGCGCGTGGTGAGCTCGCCCTGCGTGAGCAATTCGCCGAACTGAGCGTCATCGTTCGCGTCCGCGATCGAGCCCGGACGCAAACCATCGCCTATCGAGAATGACACGTCATACGCCGCCATGATTTCGCAAATTTCGTCCCATTTCGTGTAGAGGAAATTTTCCTGATGATGCGCAAGACACCACTTGGCCATGATCGAACCGCCGCGTGAAACAATGCCCGTCATGCGTCGCGCCGTGAGCGGCACGTAGCGTAGCAGCACGCCGGCATGAATCGTGAAATAATCCACGCCTTGCTCCGCCTGCTCGATCAGCGTGTCGCGGTAAATATCCCAGGTCAGTTCTTCGGGACGGCCGCCAACTTTTTCCAACGCTTGATAAATCGGCACGGTTCCGACCGGCACCGGGCAATTGCGCAAAATCCATTCGCGCGTCTGGTGAATATTCTTTCCGGTCGAAAGATCCATCAAGGTATCGCCACCCCACTTCACCGACCAGCGCATCTTCTCAACTTCTTCGTCGATCGACGACGCCACGGCGGAGTTGCCGATGTTGGTGTTGATCTTCACGAGGAAGTTGCGACCGATAATCATCGGTTCGGCTTCCGGGTGATTGATATTGAGCGGGATGATTGCCCGGCCGCGCGCAACCTCACTGCGCACAAACTCCGGCGTGATCTCGCGCGGGATCGCCGCCCCAAAACTTTGGCCGACGTGCTGCCGCCAGAGAGAATTGCGCGGTCCCTTTTCGGTCATCTCCAGCAATTCGCGCGAGCTCTGCTGCTTCATGTTTTCGCGGATCGCCACGTATTCCATCTCGGGCGTGATGATGCCCTTTTTCGCGTAGTGCATCTGCGTCACACACGCGCCCGGTTTCGCCTTGAGCGTGGTTCGGCCAGCGCGGTCGAACGGGCGCAACGGATTGCGTTTCCCCTCTTGCTCGGCCTGGGCACGATGCTTCTCAGATAAATAACCATCGTCAATCGGCTTGACCGCACGGGCAGCGATTTCCTCGACGTCGCCGCGCTCGCGAATCCACGTCGCGCGGATCGTCGGCACGCCCAACGTCGCATCGCCGTGAAACGCCGGATCGCCCCACGCGCCCGCAGTGTCATACACGCTCACCGGGGCGTTCGGCACTTCGGTACCGTTTGGCAGACGCGTCGGCGTGAGATCGATCTCACGCACGGGCACGAGCAAATCGGGACGCGAACCTGGCAAATAAACGCGACGCGATGACGGGAAACAACGATGACCGGCTGAGCCGTTGGCGGAGGAGGAGGTTGGCATGGGTTGAGTGAGTTGCTGCGCCCAAAGCCAACGATCAGGTCGCAAGTTCCGTCGCTTGTAGCGCACGGATCCTGTTTTCCCTACGGCGGTGTTAAGCGCATCAGGTTCGAAGACTTTAGGGGCCGATCTTGCCCCAATCTCAGCCCAGAGCTCCGGGCTCGCCTAAACGAGGTGAGCCATACCAAGGATGCGGAACCGGCGGTTTTTCAACTCAAATCGAGTGATTGCTTAATCTGGAACTCAGGAACACTGGAACGGACAACCTTAATAAGTGTTGGTTACTCAAATCCGATTTCTGTTTCCAGCGTTCCTGAGTTCCAGATTAATTTTTCGATTCAAACCGAGGTACACGCGTCGAGTTCGATTTCAAACAGCAAGTCATCACGGCAGATATCGCAGTGCACCGGCACAACCGGCATCGCGGTCAGACCGTGCGCTTCTAGCCAGCTCTGAAAAATCTTCTGATCAGCTGCGTGCTTAAAATACGCCGTCGCCCGGGTGACATCGCCGAAGCCCAGACCACTCGGCCGCAACATCGCCTCAACCACCTCCATCGTAAGCGCGATCTGCTTTGTCGCGTCGCCCTGCCACACAGTCTTGCCGCCTGGCTCGATGCTTGCCGTGCCGGAAACGAGCAGGCGCTTGCGTCCACCCGAACTAATCTCCATCGCCCGACTGAAAGAGCTGCCATACGCCGGCGCCGGACACTGCAACGGCGAAGCGATTTCACGCACGATCACGTCGGCCGAATGCGGAACCACCGCCCAAGCACCAAAAGTCAGCGCCGCGCCTCCAGGATTTCGTCCAAGCACCGCTGTGCTCGCGGGCAAAGAACCGGTGGTAAATTTCTGCGGCGCATAAAACGCCGTGCGCACGCGGTTGAAATCGTCGTACCACGCCAAAATCTCGTCATTATAAAACCAGGTGCGCGCGATATCGCCGTAGGAAAACCCAACCTTTGCTAACGTCTCCACAACATTCGCGAAAAATTGGCTGCACTGCTCTGCCCGCGAACACGTCACTTCGTCCGGCATCATACCCGCAAGCAAACAATGCCGTGCGCCACCATCGTGGAAAACCGTGCCGACCACCCGCCCGCCGAACCGCACCCGCTCCACCTTGCCGGCGGACAGCACAAAAACCTGAAATCCGGCCATCTCACCGCCAAAACAACTCGCTCCCTCGACCCACAACACCGGCCAGTCAACCCCACCCAACTCATGCCCCAGCTGCGCCATCACCGCATCATGC
>JAYTWC010000294.1:0-4920 GCA_043743635.1 Verrucomicrobiota bacterium
ACACGCACGTTTCAAAAGCAGCAAAGTCACCAGCAACGCCCGCATGACACACGCGCAAATTCGAAAACACTGCGTGATCGACAGCGCCCTCGGCGACCTCCTGCAACACGCCATGGAACAACTTTCGCTCTCCGCCCGCGCCTACGACCGTATTTTAAAAGTCGCCCGCACCATCGCCGACCTCGCCGCCGCCGAGAACATCGAATCGAACCACCTCCTAGAAGCCATCCAATACCGCAGCCTGGACCGAAACGTGTTTTATTGAGTTAATATCTAACTCCCGCCCCAACCCCAAACCTCAGGCCGACTCTTTTTGATCGCCACTCGGTCAAAAGTTTCAAGTCCTCTGGTCGATACGTCGGTAATGCCCTCCAGCCATGCACCCCAAATACCACAGACATTATGGTTTGTGGTTGGTAGTTTTTAGTTCGGTAACAGGATGTTCGTTGCGGCGTCGGACGCCCGCTTTTCCCAGAGGCGAATTGCGTCGGCCGGACGCGAGGTGGACTGCACGGGGGAGCGAGGGTTGTAAGCGCGGCGGTTTTGCACAGTGGTTAAAAGGGACAGATCAAAAATAGAATCCCGGTTTGGCTCTGCATTCGGTCGGCCGAAGGGGGTCGGCCGAAGGGGTCAAACCATATTGTTTGTGGTTGGTAGTTTTTAGTTCGGTAACAGGATGTTCGTTGCGGCGTCGGACGCCCGCTTTTCCCAGAGGCGAATGGCGTCGACCGGACGCGAGGTGGACTGCACGGGGGAGCGAGGGTTGTAAGCGCGGCGGTTTTGCACAGTGGTTAAATGGGACAGGTCAAAAATAGAATCCCGGTTTCGCTCTGCATTCATGGTTTTAATTGCGACGTTACCGAACTATTAATTATCTTTATTGAAATAATCGATGCCTTCTGGACAAATCCCGCCCCCTACAATTGTCTCGAAAGACAGCTATGAAAATCAGCGTCATACCCACGGGCTCGATCTCTTACGTTCTCTACGAAACCCTGCGAGCCGCCACCTTCATGGAGCACCATGCCGAGCAGAAAAAATCGTCCGCTCGCAATGCCATTCAGAAGCTTAAAAGCCACTTCGCCAGTGCCTACCCTGGAAGCGCGGAGGAGATCGACCACATCGTCGCCCAACACACTATTTTCGTCCAAAAGAACATCACGATGCTCAAGGAAACCGGCTTCGGCTGGGTAAAAGTGGAGGACCAAATTCTGACCACTTACCCACAACTCTGCAGTCGCGACACGGAGAAGCTGGCTGTTCTTATTCACCTCGTGACCGATGCCAACGAGCTCCATCGCGAAGAGAACGAGTGATCTCACGGCCTTAGATAAGTGAGCCCTGCTCCGTGAGGAAGACCCACCGTAACGACAAAGCTCGATCTCGCAGGTAAAACCTACTCCTACCTACAATCGATTCAATAAGGGCTTTGGGGTTTTTAACGTTGGTAAATAAAACGGCCGCCGGGTTGCGGCGACCGTGAATGCTACATGAAGCCGTGAGCGATTAGGGCGTATCAATTAAAACTATAGCCGCTTGGGGAGGGCGGGGCGCTGTCCCCGCCGATCGGCGCCGACGGCGCGGCGCCCTCCATCGGAGGGGCGATTCATATTTGAGGCTACCGTTTTATTTAAAATGCTCTAATCTTTGGGGCGGTCGTCGTCCTCGTCGTCGCAATCTCGATCATGGCCGTCATGGCGGTCCAAGTTTAGCACCGTAGCGGTGTACGGGGCTTGGGCGTTGGTGAAGGTTCGGCCATGGGGCAGGTTGACGGTGGCGGTTTGTACGTCAGCTGAACCGGTGCCGGTGCGGGCGGCTTCGTCTTGCGGGATGCCATAACTAAACACTATCGCTTGAGGGCCGATCGGCTGGCCATTCACGGTGATGCTGGCGTTGAGCGTCGCGCTGGGGTGTTTGTTAAGGAGCAGGATTCGCACGGCGCCGTTATGTTTGCGCACGGCGTAAACAGCGAGGCCGGGATAATCGCTGGTGGCCTCGAGCACGGTTTCGCCGCCGCGCGCGAAGTGCGTGAGGAGTTTGTAGATGTAGAACGTCGGATAGCGGTCTGCGGAGCCGGCGGGGTCGGCGGCATTGACGATGCCGTAATCGCCGTATTGGCGCCAGCCATACAGCGAGGGGCTGTTGTTGGCGCTGGTGCCCTGACCGTTGCGAAGATCCCACCAGACGAGGCTGTTGAATTCCGTTTTCATCAGATTGCCGAGGCTGTCGGCGAGGAAGAGTCCGTTGACCAGGCTGGTGGATTGCTTGCCGGGATCGGTGTACACGGAATTGTTTTCCGTGCAGGTGAGTTCGACCCGTTCGGCGGCGTGGCCGAGGTAATCCTTGAGCTGTTGACGAAGATCGGCGGCATCGTTGGCCCAGGTGGCCGAGGAGGTTAGGAGCAGCGCGTCGTTCTCGCCGCCGGGGCCTTGCGCGTAGCGGTGGTAGCTCACGAAGTCAGGGATCACGCCGAGATTTTTGAGGGTTGTGAGCATGACCGGAGTCCAGCCGCTGTGGCTTAGGCCTGTGCGTGGATTCGTTACGATCTCGTCGGCGTAGTTAGCGCTCGAATCTTCGCCGGTCACGATGACCACGCCGATTTTGATCGAGCGATCGGCGGCTTTCATCTGGAGGTAATAATCCTTGAAACGGGTCGCGTAGGTGACGGGGTCATGCGGCCGGGTGTTGAGATCTTCCTCCCAGGTGCCGTAGTTTTCGTTACCAACCTCCCAATACTTGAAGTCATAGTGTTTGGTTCGGTTGGAGTAGCGCACCCAGTCGGCGGCTTCCTGCGGCGTGCCTGAGCCGTAGTTGACCGTGATGTAAGCTTTGGCCTTGGTCGCTTTGGCGATGGTGGCGAAATCGTCGAAGTCGGTCGACCATTGGAAGGTCTGGCCCTCGCTCATGTTGGTGGTCCAGTGATAGACGTCGGAGATGGAGCCGCCGGGGAAGCGCAGTACGCGATTGTCGATTTCGGTGAGGAGATTTTGAGTGGTTGCGGTAGCGAACGCGCCATCCCAGATCGCGGCGTTCAAGCCAAAGAGCCGGCTGTCCACGGTGCGCAGAGCGCGATGGGCGTTGATGGTGATATTAACCGTGGTGGGAACGGGCGGCGCGAGCAGGGTAATGTCGTCAACGTAGAACGTGGGCTGGGCGACGCCAGTGCCCTCTTGCAGCCAGAAACCGTTGAAGGCGAAACTATCCGCCACACCCAAAGAGGCCAACGACAGCGTGACCTTGACCCAGGTGTTGGCCTGTAACGGGCCGATGACGACGGGTGCTTGGCTTTGGTTGTTGAGCAGGCCGGCGGCTTTGAGGATTTGGCCACCGACGGGACCGCCGTTGATCCAGAATTCGAGCGCGATGTAGTTATGCGTGTCGATGAAGTCGTGGTGGAGGAAGAGCGCGGCGTTGGCACCAGCGGTGACCGCGATGGAATTTGCCCCTGTGTGATGGTTTGCTGTGCTGGAGAGATTGACGGAGGCCCAGCTCCAGTTTTGCCAGCCGTTGAGGAGCGCGTCGTCGTAGGTGGCGACGTCCATGGTGTTGGGCGGCGCCGAGAGCGCGAGGACAACGTCGTCGAGATAGAAAGTGGGTTGCGCGGTGCCGGTGGCGTCTTGGATCCAGAGACCGGTTAGGTCAGTGCGGTTGTCTGCGCCGAGGGCAGCGAGGGGAATCACGATCTTTTGCCAGGTGTTCGCAGGGAGCGGGCCGAGGTTGAAGGCGGTTTGCGGAGCGTCGCTGAGCAGTGCGAAAACTTTCAATGACTGACCGCCGATCGCGCCGCCATTGATCCAGAACGTCAGACTCGCGTAGCCATGCGTGTCGATTGGATCGTGGTGCAACGAGAGCGCGGCCCACGGGCCAGCAGTGACGCCGATGGACGCGGTGCCAGCGTGAACGGGCGCGGCGTTGGCGGTATCGACGGCGGCCCAGGACCAGTTTTGCCAACCGTTGAGCAAGGCGTCGTCGTAGATCGGGAGCGCGGTCAGGATTTGGGCGCCGGCAACCGAAAGCACAACGTCGTCCACGTAGAAGGTGGGCTGGGCGACGCCGGTGCCCTCTTGTAACCAGAAACCGGTCAGGCCAGCACGGTTATCCACGCCGAGGGACGCGAGCGAGATCACAACCTTTTGCCACGTGTTAGCCTGCAACGGACCAACGTTGACAGCGGTTTGGGCAGCGTCGTTGAGCAAGGCGGAGACGCGCAACGTTTGCCCACCGGTGGCGCCGCCATTGATCCAAAACGTGACGCTGCCGTAGCCGGTGGTATCCATCGAATCGTGGTGAAGCGCCAGCGCGGACCAAGGGCTCGCGGTAACCGCAATGGATGCGGTGCCGTTGTTGACGGGGGCGGAGTTGGCGGTATCGACCGTGGCCCAGCTCCAATTTTGCCAGCCGTTGACGAGCGTATCGTTGTAGATGATCTGATCGGTGGCGGCTGCTGTGGTGATGCGAACGAGGGAGAACAGTACCAAGAGAGCAAGGTACGACCAAGGACGTCGGAACGTATTCATGGATTGTGGGGTTGTTAGGGTATCCCGCTGAGAGGGTGAAAACCGTTCACCCAAGTTCGCCAAAGGAAATCAGGTCGGGCATTTGCGCAAGGTGATTTAACGTAAAATTCCAAGCCTCGGCGCAGCTGCGCGGTCGGGAGCCTGACGCGGCGGCGTTTCCACGCTCCCCCGCCTTGCAACCAGCCAAGGCGTCAGCGCCGTGCGGTCGAGGTAACTTTGATCGATGCAAGAGCCGAAAACCCAAGTTAACGCAGCAAATAATGCGGCATTTTTTGGAGCTGTTTTCAGAGGGAAAAGCAGATTAAGCAAAACAGACGCTTGACTTGGCTTTCTCCGATTCTAGCGTCCGCCTCCTTTCCCCTTTCACGGGGTGGTAGCTCAGCTGGTTAGAGCGTCTGCCTGT
>JAYTWC010000295.1:0-2797 GCA_043743635.1 Verrucomicrobiota bacterium
CGAAACGACGCGAACCACGTCGGTGGGTTAACCAGCTGATCTCGAATGATGAGCGTCATGCGTTTCCTTCGTTTCGTCCATGAATACTAGCAGACCTGCTGCCAACTTCGTCACAGCGATTGGAATTTTTAACTCTCGAATGATTGCGGCGAATACTATCAGTAACGCTTAATTTTCGTCTTTAGCCCGCGCCGTTCCCCGGTCATCGATCTACCTTTCAACTTTTATGAGTAATCCGCGCAAACCCGTTCTCCTTGTAATCCGCGATGGCTGGGGCAAAAACCCGCATCCCGAGCAAAACGCAACCAACGCCGTCGCCCTCGCCAAGAAGCCCTGCGACGACATGTTGCACGCGAAGTATCCTTTCGCACTCGTCGCCGCCAGCGGCCTCGACGTCGGCCTGCCCCACGGCGTCATGGGCAACAGCGAAGTCGGCCACGAAAACATCGGCGCCGGCCGCATTGTCGATCAGGAACTGGTTCGGCTCAACAAACTCTTCGACGAAAAACGTCTCGCCACCAACCCGGTTTGGAAGGCCGCCATCGCACGCGTGAAGGCCAATCCGAATGCAAAACTGCACTTGATGGGCATCGTCTCCGACGCCGGCGTGCACGGCATGCTCGAGCACCTCTACGGCATCCTTCGCCAAGCCAAGGAAGATGGCATAACTAACGTCTATATCCACGCCTTCACCGACGGCCGCGACACACCTCCTTCCAGCGGCCTTGGCTATATCAAACAGGTTGAGGAGCAATGCGCCAAGATCGGCGTCGGCAAAATCGCCACCGTGTGCGGCCGCTTCTGGGTCATGGACCGCGACAACCGCTGGGACCGCGTCTCCAAGGCCTACTATATGCTCGCTGGCCAGAAGGCTATCGCCACCGCGCCAAACGCCACCGCTGCGATTCAGCAGTACTACGACAAGCCGCTCACCGCGACCCAGATTGGCGACGAATTTGTCGCTCCCACTTGGATCCTCGGTGCCGACGGCAAACCCCTCGCCACCTTCGCCAACGGCGACTCCGTCCTCTTCTACAACTACCGCGGCGACCGCCCTCGCGAGATTACCAAGGCCTTCGTCATCGACGGCTTCAAGGAATTCGACCGCGGCCAGAAGCTCGACCTCTACTACGCGACCATGACCGAGTACGAGTCCGGTTTGCCGGTAAACGTTGTTTCAGGCAAACCCGAGAAGTTGAAAAATATCCTCGGCAAGGTCGTTTCTGATGCCGGTATCGGACAGTTCCGCTGCGCCGAAACCGAGAAAAATCCGCACGTCACCTTCTTCTTCAACAACTACAACAAAGACCCATTCCCCGGTGAAGACCGCGCTTGCCCAGCCAGCCCGAAGGTCGCGACCTACGACATGCAGCCTGAAATGTCCTCCGTCGAAGTAACGAAGGAAGCCAAAGCCGCCATCCTCTCCGGTAAGTACGGCATGATCGTCGTCAACTACGCCAACCCCGACATGGTCGGCCACACCGGCAATCTCGCCGCCGCCACCAAAGCCGTCGAAGCCACCGATGTCGGCGTCGGCGAACTGCTCGCTGCACTCCAAACCATGGGCGGCCAGGCGCTGATCTGCGCCGACCACGGTAACTGCGAACAGATGTGGGACCCGACCGTCAACGGACCGCACACCGCGCACACGCTCAACCTCGTCGAAGTCTTTGTCGTTGGCGATAAGTTCGTCGCCGGCAAAACGAAGATGCGCACAGGTGGCCGTCTCGCGGACCTTGCTCCGACGATCCTCGCGCTCATGGGCCTGCCCAAGCCCGCCGAGATGACCGGCGAAAGCTTGGTACTTGGCTAAGCAAAAACCCAGCCCGACCAAGCCTAACAACAAGCTTGATCCACTCTCTGCGGCGCGGTTCACACCGCGCCGCTTTTTTGTCGATCAAGGTGCCTCAACTGGCACTGCCGACGCAGGAGGAGGCGGCAGATTAGGCGGCTCAAAGGCGACGGGGAGAATCACGCGCAACTCCGCCGGCTTGCCCTTGCGCGTCAACGGCGCGAAACGCATCCCGCCGACCAGCGTCGCCGCCGCCCAGCCAAATTCCGGCCGCGTCGCCTCAAGCACTCGCGGCACCTGGGCCAGACCCACACGGTCAATTATAAATTCAATTCTTGCCGAACCAACCACCTTCTCCTTATACAGAGATGTCGGATAAGCCAGCGCCGCGTGCGCGAGTAACTTCGGCTTCGCATCCAATCCAGCGTTCGCAGCGGACACACTTTTCTTTTCTCGTGCCATATCGATCAAACGCCTCGCAGCGTACGGCGTGTTTACGAACACAAAATCATGCCTGTATTCGCGCATATCCGACTCCGACGCCGCCACCGGCGTGAACTTCCAGCTCTCCACCGCCGCAATCAAGGCACCACCGAAATCTGGATGCGACGCCTCAACCAATTCTGCCGAAATAACACCACCATCCAAACCGAGTCTGAATCGCACTGTTGCATAACCTTCCTCAAACGCCAAAGCGCGTTCATAAGGATAAACCGGATCCACAATCTCCTCGGCTCCCTTTAACGCCGCAATCGGTTCATCCAGACCGTGAAAAACCAGATTCTGATCGAACCGATAAGCCACCGCACGCTCCCGGATTTTCGCCGGCTGGTATTCTCGTTGCGCCACCAAATCAAGCGCAGCACGCACTGCGCCCTCAGAAGAAGCAGCTTGAATTTCAAAACGCCCTGTCGTGCCGTCCTCCTCCACCACATACGTCAAAACAGCCTCCACCTGCTTCCCCAAGGCCCGCACGCCCAACGGCAGGATCAAATCAGGATCCCG
>JAYTWC010000296.1:0-7896 GCA_043743635.1 Verrucomicrobiota bacterium
CTACGCGCAACTCGACCTGCACCGCGAGCTTCGCACCGGACACCCCGAGGTGATTTACTGCGCTGGCAAAACTCCGACTCAAGTTCGCGGCATCCTCGAACGCCTGCTAACAAGTGCCAACGCCGTCCTCGCGACCCGCGCCGAACCAGCCCACTGGGAAATAGCCAAGGATCTCGCCCCCACGCTCGCCTACGACCCACTTTCGCGCACCATCGTCCGTCGCAAACCCGCACCAGCCGAGACGCCCAAGAACTACATCGCCGTCGTGGCCGCCGGCACCTCCGACCTTCCCGTCGCCGAAGAAGCGGCGATCACCGCCGAAGTTTTCGGCAACCGCGTCGAACGTGTTTACGATGTCGGCGTCGCCGGACTGCACCGCCTGATGAACCGACTCGACGTCATCCGCAACGCCCGAGCGATCATCGCCGTCGCCGGCATGGAAGGCGCACTCCCGAGCGTGCTCGGAGGCCTGGTGGATAAACCGATCATCGCCGTTCCGACCAGCATTGGCTACGGCGCCAGTTTCGGCGGACTCGCCGCGTTGCTCGCCATGCTCAACAGCTGCGCCCCCGGCATCACCGTCGTGAACATCGACAACGGCTTCGGCGCCGGCACCGCCGCCAGCACGATCAATCGGTTGTAACTGACCCCAACCTATCAAGAACCAACAAACAACCGTTGACCGCATGCATAAATAGGGGAAACAATTCCATACCCTCTTTAGGCCAAAACCGCAAAATCATGTTTTACCGCTTTCTCGCAGCAGCGTTTCTTTTCTCAGCACAAGTTCTTCTCGCCTCAAGCGGTCAGGTAAAAGATGACTCTACCAGCGAACCGGTCCAAAATCGAACCAGCCTGAATTCGGCAGACATTCAGATTAAGGAGGGTTCCATGAGCGAAGAGGCCGCGGACAAGGCATTGAAGGGAAAGCAAACGTACAACTTCGTCATCCTTAAAAGTGGCGAAATCGTAGATCAAGACGGCCGACATTTTACGACTAAAACCGCCAAAGAATACCTGGAAAGAGCCAAACCTGAGCCGAAAGCCGCATATATTTTCTGGGTGCCCGACGCCTCTGCCGTCGAAATTGTGAAAGCACTCGCCACACCTTTCACTGATTACGGCGTCACGATCTTCTTAGTTCGTGACATTAAAAAGTCTCAGAAAACCGAACCTACATCTTTAGACAAAAATGGCGCGAAAAAAACCTTAGTGCTCGTAGGCGACGCCAACCCGAAGTCACTAACGGCAAAGGATAAAATGCCCGATATGACCGGGCGGCCTGAATATCTCCGTCCAGAAAAGTTGCCAACTCGGGTTCGCTGCGTTTTCGTACCAGATGCCGACGTGGTCGCTGCGGCAAAAAAAGCTGAAACGCTGTTTCTCGGTAAACAGCCCCCGGACTTGGAGATTTTCTTTGCCAACGGTACCCTGATCCAACCTGGCGCGTGGTCGTTTTTAGAGCACGTTTCACCTTTGGATAAAATCAAGACGATCACCCATAGAGCTGACCTTGGAAGCAAAGTGGTAAAATTAAATGGGGCACTATTGTCCAAGCCTGAGGAATTTAGTGTCGCAGCGCAGACGTTGCGCAAGGTCATCGCCGACGACGGTGGCGGTTCCATTCGTGCGATGTTCACAGCAGAAATGGATCGTTGGTGGAGCTTTATCGCCTTCGATATTGAAGAACCCGTGTTTGTTCTGGAAACCCAAGGAGGTAAATATCGGTTCATCGTCGGATTTGATAGCAAGGGCTACATCAGTTGCATCGATGAGCTAAACTTCTTTTCACCGCCAAAGACGAAAACCGCGGATTAAATCCAAGATTCCAAGATCAATCAACTGGTTCGGGTTGCTTTGCGTCTTTGCGTGAAACTCTCCTTGCCGATCCAATCGCCACGATCCATCTCACGCAAAGAACGCAAAGTCGCAAAGTTGGAATCTCCTTCGAAATCAGTCCGTTTGCCAGTCTTCTACCTGTAAACCCGGCACGCGGGAAAACTCGCGAGTATTGTGCGTGACAAATACCGCGCCCAACGCCCGGGCATGTCCGGCCAACAACACATCGTAAGGACCAATCGGCTGTGCGTTCGGTTTCAGATTCGCGAGAAAAGCACGGATGCCGCCCGCCTCCACGGCCGCCCGGACATCAAAAGCATCCACGTTGAACAAGCCGCACAGACTCTCGACCCGCGTCCGTAATTGCGGAATCCTGGGGCTTTTCGCCACCCCATATTCAAGTTCCATCAGTACGATGGCAGACAACCGGCACCTCGGCAGTTCAGCCTCCAGCCGATCGCACAGAGACGCATCCTCGCGACGGTTGCGTAGATAACGCGAAAAGACGTTTGTATCTGGCAAGTAGATCATTTCGAGGTGTCAGGAAAATCCGGACACGAACCGCGCAACGCCTTCAGCGCCTTCAACCGCTTTGCCTCGATCGCAGGGTCCGTAAGCAAGAAGCCGCTCTGCGTCGGCGTGACAATATACGAACGCGCACGAACTCCCATGCTGCTGGGCAGGCGCAGCGCCTTGGAGTTTCCGGCCTTGAATACTTTTGCGGTGATTACGCTCATGTAGATACACTGTGCTCACACGACGACGAGTCAAGCCGAGTGCCCTTTAGGGCGTAAAATCACGCAGTAAATGCTCTGTTAGTTTCCCCTCTGAAACCGGTTCCGGTTCTTTGCGCCTTGGCGCCTTTGCGTGAAACTTCTTTCCCGATCACGATCCGTCTCACGCAAAGAACGCTAAGTCGCAAAGGATCGATCAGAAAATCCTGACTGAGCAAAGCCTACGCCGGATCAAAAAGCCGGCATCAGCTCGCGCGTGATGGGATTTTTTCCCACGTCGTAAGCCTGTTCATCGACCCGCGCCACCGGCATCACGCCGAGTAGCGCGTTGGTGACAAAGACTTCGTCGGCGCCTCGTAGCTGCTCCATGGAAACTAGTTTTTCTTCGGCCCGAGCGCCGAGCATTCGCAGCACCTGGCCACGCACCACACCAGGCAGAATCCGGCCATCCGCTGGCGGCGTGAGCACACGGCCACCCATGACAGCGAAGATATTCGTCGTCGCGCCTTCCAGCAACAACCCGGCCGCATCGACAAACACGGGCTCATCGCAACCGGACATCACTGCGCGGCGTTTGGCTGCGATGTTTTCGAAATAGTTTAAGGTCTTGTAGGCTGCGAGTGGACCACGAGCGCCGGCCGGTTCCGTTTTTAGGCTAAACCCCCGGTCGTACGTTTCTTTCGGATACAGACCGGAACGTGCTAGGACGATCTCGCCCGGGCCACGTTCGTCCTGAAAGAGGATCACCTTCAGATTGCCGGCCTCGAGCCCATTGGCCGCGATCACCTGGTCGCAGCGTGCGCGCAACTGATCTCGGCCACTCTCCAGCACCAGACCCAGCGCTGACGCACTCCGATCCAGGCGCGCAAAATGATCGTCGAAAAATACAGGGAGCCGTCCCACGACCTTGATCGTTTCAAAGAGCCCGTGCCCGAACATGAAGCCATCGCCAAGCACCGAAACGCGCAGATCACCCGTGGCGACGATGCGTCCGTTAAATGCAGCCTGACCCATGTAGCGGAGCGTGCTCATAAATTTGATTCCAACAGAGCCGCGCGCATTGCGGCGCCTTTGTCGAGTGTTTCTTGATATTCAGCGTCGGGATCTGAATCCCAGACGATGCCGCCGCCCACGTGGTAATAGGTCCGGCCATGCGCACAGAGCATCGTACGGATCGCGATATTCAGGTCACAGGCGCCATCGAAACCGAGGTAGCCAATCGCGCCCGTGTACACGCCACGGCGCGTTCGCTCGAGTTCGTCGATGATCTGCATGGCGCGAATCTTGGGCGCACCGGTGATCGAACCTCCGGGTAACATCGCCCGGATGCAGTCCACCGCATCGCGGTCTGTCCGCAGCTTTCCGGACACATTCGCCACCAGATGATAGACCGTCGGATGAACCTCCACCTTATACAACTCCTCCACCTGAATGGAGCCAGGCACACACACGCGGCCGAGATCATTGCGCTCCAGATCAACGATCATCAGCAACTCAGCACGGTCTTTTTCGCTCACAACCAATTCGTGGCGCAGGCGCAAGTCTTCAGCTGGGTTCTTTCCGCGGGGCCGTGTGCCCTTGATCGGACGGGTCTCAACCTGGCCATTGCGAATACGAAGGAACCGCTCGGGGGAACTACTCACCACCTGCAACGCATCGCAATTGATATAGCACGCGAACGGCGCCGGGCTCCGGCGACGCAGCTTTTGATAGAGCTCAAACGGGTGACAGGTCAGTGGCGCCTCAAAACGCTGCGTGAGGTTCACCTGATACACGTCGCCTGAAGCTATGTAGCCTTTGATCCGCGCGATAGCTTGCAGGTAATCAGCCCTGGACATGGCCGCTTTCAGTCCGTTGGATGCGACTTTGGACGACAGTACAAGGATCGTCTTAACGCTGGCCGCAAGCGTCTGCTCCAGTCGGCGGAAGATGGTGGCACTCGGCTGTCCGGCAACCGGACAAGCCACGAGAAACATCCTGTGCGCGGTGTGATCAGCCATGATCACACCATCATAAAATCCGAACTCGAGGTCAGGCCCGCCAACATCATCCGGGGCCGAACCTTTAACCCGCTCCAATCGCGCACCGAACTCATAGGAGAAAAACCCAACCGCACCGCCTGGAAACGGCACTTCCGGCGTCACCTCACAGCGATATTTGTGCAAGAGCTTCTTCAGTTCGCTGAGCGGTTCAGCCCGGAAATCCTCCTCACCCTCCACGCGGCGCAGGCTGATCACATCGCCAACCGCCCGAAAAATCAGAAAGGGATCAAAGCCGATAAATGAATAACGGCCCAACTCGCCCGCTTCCAAGGCACTATCGAGAATAAATGCCCCACGCCGATCACAGAGCCCGGCGAAAAGCTCCTCTGGGGCATGAACCCAGGCGATTTCTTTTAGTTCGGCTTTCACAGAGGCTGCGATTCGAGCAGTCCAAGCAGACGAAGGCCGGATATGTCGAGCCTGGTCGCAAGTTCTTTGATCGACACGCCCTCCAGCAAAAGCGTCGGTGCGATTTCCGCCAGCGGCACGAGCACAAAGGCACGCTCTTTCATCCGCGGATGCGGCAGCACCAGATCGGCTTCGCTCAGCGTCACCCCATCGAACCAGAGCACGTCGAGATCGATCGTGCGCGGGCCCCAGCGCTCCGCGCGGACGCGGCCGAGCTTCTTTTCAATGTGCAGACAACGCGTCAGCAGTTCGTGGGCGGTGAGCGACGTCGCGAGTTGCACCACGATATTCAGAAATTCCGGCTGATCCACCACACCCACCGGCAGGGTTTCGTACACGGACGAAATCTTTTCGATGCGGATTCCGGGCTCGCTGTTCAGCGCCAGAATCGCGTTGGCCAGATACTCGCGGCGATTGCCGAGATTGCCGCCCAAGCCGAGGTAGGCCGTGCTCACCGCTCTTTACTGGTTTCGACTGCCACGTAATCGAGCGCGCCGCCGAGCGGAACCGAGGGCTTGCGAATGACAATTTCGACCTTGGTCACGAGCGGAGCAGTCTCGAGCACGCGGTCGATGATGTGATTGGCGAGGGTTTCGAGGAGCTTGACGCGGTCGTGCTCCACGATCTTCCGGCAAAGTTCATAAACCTTCGCGTAATCCACCGTCGTATTCAGATCGTCGGTACGTGCGGCCTCGGCGATATCGAGCGTCAGCACCAGATCGATCAGGAAGCGCTGGCCGAGCGTGTTTTCCTCGATGTGGTTTCCGTGGTAGCCGAAAAACACCATGTTCTTGAGATGGATTTTACCGATCATGGTTTGGAGTAGTTGCGGATTGCGGCGGCGGTTTTGGCGGCGCGTGCATTGGCGCACACGTCATGTACACGGATAAACTCTACGCCCTGCCAGACGGCAAGCGCCGTTGTCGCCAAGGTGCCTTCGAGACGCTCCTCGGGTGGAAGGGAGAGCACGTTGCCGATCACGGATTTTCGGGAAGCGCCGAGGAGCAAAGGCAGTCCGAGCACGCGCAACTCGTCCAAGCGCGCTAGCAGTTCAAGATTCTGCTCCTGCGTTTTTCCAAAACCGATCCCCGGATCCAGCACGATCTTCTGACGCACAACACCCGCCCGCGCTGCGATGGCCAGAGAACGATCAAAAAACGCCAACATGGCCGCGATCGGATCGAGATGAGCCGCTTTGAAAGCCGCGTCGTTGTGCATGAGGATCACCGCACAACCAAACTCAGCGGCGGTGCTCGCCAGCGCTTCGTCTCCTTGAAAACCGTGAATATCGTTGAGTACATGTGCGCCCGCCGCCAGCGCCGCGCGGGCCACCGCCGGTTTGTAGGTATCGATAGAGAGCGGCACAGAAGTTTTTGCCACCAGCGCTGAAACCACCGGCACCACCCGCGCGATTTCTTCCTCAACGGAAATCTCCGCGAAGCCTGGCCGCGTTGACTGGCCGCCGAGGTCGAGCATGGCCGCGCCTTCATTGACCAGTTTCAAACCTTGCGCCATCGCCGCCTCACACGAACCGAACCGTCCACCATCGTAAAATGAATCGGCGGTCACATTGACAATTCCGACTATCTTGGGCGTACCATCCAGCACCAGGACCCGATCCCGACAGCAAAGTCGGCGCAGGGAAAAGCCTGCTTGTTTTGGCAAAATATCGGTGGAACCCGTAGCGTTCATGTCAGCAATTACCATGGGTGACACGTTGTCCAAGCAAGACAAGTTGGCAAATGCACCGCTTCTCAAGACTGTATGAATGAAAGCGGTTTGACGTGCATCACGCACCCCGGCATCGAAGACCGTATCACGATCATGCAAGTATCTTTTCCCCGCCTGCTCACCTTCGCACTTTTCTCCATGTTGGCGTTCACCCTCCGCGCTGCGAACACTGCACCCGTCCGTATTTCCATCACCGATTTCAACGCCACGGGCGATGGCCGCACCGTGAGTACGGCTGCTATTCAGAAAGCAATCGACCATGTTGCACAGGCCGGTGGCGGCACCGTCGTCATCCCAGAAGGCGTTTATACTTCCGGAGCACTTTTCTTCAAACCCGGCGTTAACTTGCACCTTGAAAAAGATGCCGTACTGCGTGGCTCCACCTTCATCGAGGACTACCCGAAAACGATGACGCGCATCGAAGGCCACTTCGAAGAATGGCGGCCTGCGCTGATCAACTTCGCCAAGACCGACGGCGTGCGCATCACCGGCGAAGGCATGCTTGAAGGTTCTGGTCAGGCCTTCTGGCAACTCTTCTGGAAAAAACTCGCAGAGAACAACAAGACCAAAAATCTGGATGTCGAGCGTCCGCGCCTGATGTTCATCGACAGCTGCACCAACGTCCTCATCTCAGGCATCAAATTAAAAGACTCCGGCTTCTGGAACATGCATCTTTACCGCTGTCGCGAGGTTGTGGTTGAAAACGTCTCGATCAATTCTCCGATTGGCGCTCCGAGCACCGATGGTATGGACATCGACAGCTGCCAAAACGTCACCATCAGCGGCTGCAGCATTTCAGTCGACGACGATTGCATCGCCATCAAAGGCTCCAAAGGTGTCTTCGCTCTCGACGACAAAGACAGCCCACCCGTCGAACATATCCGTATCACCAACTGTACTTTTAACCTCGGCCACGGTGTCGTCACCTTGGGCAGCGAAGCCACCATCGTACGCGATGTCGTCGTGGAAAACTGCCGCGTCATCAGCGCCAGCCCCACTCGCATCAACAGTGTCATCCGCCTGAAATGCCGCCCCGACACCCCACAAACCTACGAAGACATCCATTTCAACAACATCCAGCTCGAAGGCTACGGTCAGCTCATCTCCATCGATCCTTGGACCCAGTACTTCGACCTAAAAGG
>JAYTWC010000297.1:0-1716 GCA_043743635.1 Verrucomicrobiota bacterium
TTGGGCTGATTTTCAGAGAGGATCATCCGTGAGATGTGTTCCGCATCGAGTACAATAACTCACTTTATATCGCCTGTTTCCTTTTGGTCTCAACATCGCTGTACGGCAGCGATTGCATTCATGCACACCAAACGCCGATTGTGCTTTCATCTCTCCGAAACCACAGCTTGGACAAAAATCCTCTGCAATACCATCGACATCCTTTCCGCAACTCCAGCATGTAAGCTTTGGTATACTAACTTGCGCGATGCCCAGCAAAACGAGCCCAATCGCACCAGCTGTAATGGCATATCCGCGAATGCTAGGCACAGCATAAGCGATCACGCCAGAAATTAGAATACATAGAGCGGCACAATTTACTTTCTTGCTCCATCCTCGATAGGCTTTCGCTTTGGTGCGGAATTGTTCTTTTTCGGTGTCCACGTTTTTGACCAACATTGTATAGTCGGAAATGGTTAAGGAATTGATGGGGTAAAGGTGGGGAATCCGGGAAAGGAGGATTGGGTTTCCCGCAAACGTTGAAAGCTGGACCTCCACGGGATGGCGTTGGTTCTAGGCGGTGGGACGGGAAGTTCAAGACGGTTATCGCAGGAATGCCGCCGAACCCGGCGACCACGGCGGGTCGCCCTCCAGATTTGCCGCAGAAATGGAGGGCGGCGCGCTGTCGCCGCCGGTTGGACTGTGGGCGAAAAAGAGTCGGTGGTGTGTGGCGGTGTAAAACCGCCAATCGACGCAGATTCCGTTGGCCGTCGTTTAGATTTACGGGTTGCTTGGCAGAGCGTCTCCGGCGAGGGCCAGGCACTGGATGGCGGCAAGGCCAAATTGAGCCGTTCCATTGGTGGATACCCAGGGAACTTCGTCTCTTGGTGTGAGAACGGCTGGTCCTTTGATGTGGTTAATCTTAAATTCGTGAGGGCGTCGACGCGGTCCGGTGGAGCGAAATTCACTCCAGGCGCGCGCGGCGAGGGCTTTGTCTTTTTTGCGCATCGCGGCGTAGGCGGTGAGTCGGGCGTGGCCTTGCCGAAGCGTTTCATTGGGGAACTCTTCGCCAAACAAGCGGACCTGTTCCTCTGGATCGGCGTTGTAGACTTCGCAATACTGCAACCACGCGCGGTCGTATTCGGGCACGTCGAGGAGTTGCATGAGTTCGGCATTGATCTCGACGGCGCCGAAAACGGAATTGAGATGCGACGCATGGGCGCGTTCGTCGTGCGGGAAAAGTTGTCCCGTCGCGGGATCATAGCCGCCGCCGCTGTTGAACCAGCCACGAGGCATCGCGCCGATTGATTTTAATCCCGTGAGAATCTTTTCCTTCCAGCGAGGATCGCCGGTGCGCTCCCATTCCGTCAGCCACGCTGCGGCGAACGAACACCAGTCCGTGCCGAAACTCACGTTGGCCGGATGGCGGGTATCACCTTCGCCACGGCCGACCTTGCGGCCAGGGCCAATGTCCACGACCCGTTTGTCGCAGTCCAATAGTTCGCGCATGAGGTCGCCCACGCGTTCATCGGCGGTTAAATAGTAGTAGAAACGCCGGTACACGGCGGTGCTGATGCGCACCTGTTTGGCGCTGCAACCCCAGTGCATCACGTTGTGCCGCGAACCGAGACCTTGGAAACGTCCGAGGTGGTAAACGTCGACCTCGCCGGTGTGACGGGTCATCGCTTCTGCGACGCGGAAAATATCTGAACGGCCGGTGCGGAGAAAGGAATACCA
>JAYTWC010000298.1:0-34858 GCA_043743635.1 Verrucomicrobiota bacterium
ACTACCAGAGCCACAATCACGGGGCAGTGGGTAGTGAAGGTCCTAACAATTACCTTTGGCGATGTCCTAACATTTACTTCTGCCCAACCGCGGCGGTTAAAGGCAGCTCGAATTCCGGTAATGCTTTCTAGGACGTGAACGCGGCTGACTGGCATGTGCCATCAGTCAATCTTGAGGTCGATCAAAACCTTTTGGTTTGAAATGGGGCACCGCTCACTTGTAGGCCACGGCTTCTATGGCGACATTGTTGAGCGGCGTCTGCTCGAAATTATCGAGAGTGATGAGCATGATCGTCGCGCCCAATTTCGCCGCTTCGACTTTTGCCTCGGCGATCGCCTTCTCCCGCAACATATCTTGATCGCCAAAGGCTTTTTGGGCTTTCCCGTGGACGATGCCTAACTTTGTCTTGCCCTTCACATCGTCAGGAAGGCGGGTGAAATCGATCTTTTCCGGTGAGGTTGGTGGTATCGACTGCTTCTCCGCGGTACTTTCGGTCGTCGGAGCGGCGGCCGAACTCAGATTTACCGAACGGAAGGCCACGGCTTCGACGAACACGTTGTTCAATGGCGTGGGCGCGAACCGATCGAGCGTGATAAAGATTGTTGTGGCACCAAGTTTCGCTGCTTCAGTTTTTGCTTCCCCGAGCGCTTTTTCACGCAACGTGTCCTGACTGCCGTACGCCTTCTTGGCTTTTCCCCGGACCACGCCGAGCTTTTCCATACCCTTGACGTCGTCAATCAGCCGGGTGGCTTCGACGGTTGCAGCTGAGGTTGGAGCGGCTTGTACGGTTTTCTTTTCTTCTGCTTGAGCCGCATTGGCCGGACGATAGGCAACAGCCTCAATTGAGACATTGTTGAGAGGGGAAAACGAAAATTCGTCCCTCGTGATCAGGATGATTGTGGCGCCAAGTTTTGCCGCCTCGTCTGCCGCATTGGCGATCGCTGCGTCAGCAAGCTGGTCCTGCTCGCCAAAAGTTTTTTTGGCTTTGCCGTGAACGATGCCCAGTTTTTCAAACCCCTTCACGTCGTCTGTGAGGCGGGTATAAGTCACCCTATTGCCGCCGGCCACGGCGGCATGTATATTGCTGACTGCAACGCAGCCGAGCAGAAGAAACAAAGCCAGAATGGAGGTAGGAGTACGCATGGGAAATAGTTTAGAAACCAAATTCTGCGGCATCGATTCCAGCCTCTTTACAAACGGTTTCGACTGCGTCTCTCGTCTCTTTCTTGGCACGCTGATCAGCCGCGCGGAAGCCCTTCTGGATTTCCGCCCTTCTGGTTTCGACCTCAGCCGCGTATACATACCAATTCCTCGTCGCTTTTTCAGTTAAACTGTTTCGTTCGGCAACGTCTGGGGTCGTGTTGAAAAGCTGGCTTTTATATCTTTCGAAGGCGTTGTTTTTGTCGATATATTCTTGTTGGAGGTCATCAAGTTTCTCCTGTACTTGACGGCTGTATTTTTGTGCAAGCGCGCTTTCTTTTTCACGAATGACATTCACTTCAGGCCGCAGGCTCTCAACTTTTGCCGCATGCTGCTCAGCTGCCAGCCTTTGTTTTTCTTTCTGCAAACGCTCAGCTTCACGGCGGGCGTCATCAACAGCTTTTTCTTTTTCAAGCAGACGAACCGCTTCAACCTGTTCAGGAGAACCCCAAACTAATGAGTCTGCTCCAAAATCGGATTTTACATGACCGTTATAATAGATCGCCGTAGGATCGTCGCCGTCCAGGACGCTTATTCCCCATCCCTCGCCCCTTGGCTCGGTAAGCAGCTTGATCCAAACATCCTTTCGGGTGGAGGGGTTTGCCACGGCGGCAATAAATACCAGTTGCTTCCCCTTTGGACTGTCTGGTGGTAGCAATAGTTTACGCTGGAAATCCCACTGCAGGAGAGGTTTTGACGCCAGAACTCGCGAACGAACTTCTTCTGACACCGCGCTTTCAGCCTGTGCAGGGAATTTAAAATCTCCAATAGGTGTACACGCGACATACAGGGTTTCCTTGGGGCTGATCGTAATTTTGAGATCCGCCTGCCAGCTCCCTTCAGGCAGGGTGGTTCCCGACAACTCTTTCATCGGTGATAAACGACTTTCGGCAATCGAGGCGTTGAGATGCTTTGGCATCTTGTTTTTCACCTCAGTCTCCAGCACTTGAAGCGTTGGCTGCGGTTTTGCGCAGCCCGCGAAAATAGTAACAACGAAAAGAATCCAGGGGGATAGACGTGTCATGTTTTTATAAATGAAGCTCCAGTAGCAAAAGCGTTTCAATAAACTAGCTAAATGGTACAATAGGCAGGCATACATCAATCAGTGGAATCCACCCTATGTTCCGCGGTCAGCAATACGGACGGCACTCGACTCGCACGCCAATGCCAAGAGACCACAGCTTCGGCATGCTTCGCAGAGGCAATAGGGGCTGAGTCATGATTGCGAGGAGGTCCGTATCTGCCGCCATCAGGGTATGACTCTTTGTATGCATATTGTGGTTTAGGAATTTGTCCGTAGCAGGAACGGGTTGTTCCGGTCTATCTCCGCGAGATTCACAAACCCGTGGGGTATGTGAGAATAACTCACATTTGAGGACGAACGGACTGGTACTGTCAACGTGAAGATCGTTCACATTGCGCCTACCACGTCACAACCTCAAGGGAGGCAAAAACCTCATCGGCCGGAATCTACGGATAATCCGGTTGCAATGCCGTCCGGCTGTTACGCTGGAGGATTTGTCGGCCCGCCTTGCGACAAAAGGCCTCTACATTGATCGGACTTCGCTTGGCCGTATTGAGAGGAGCGAGCGATCGGTATTTGATTTTGAACTCGTGGCAATCGCAGCTGCTTTGCGAATTCATCTGCTCGATCTTTTCACGCGACCTGGGGAAAAGTGAATTATTAGCACGTCGGTCGGTATTAGTTCGGCGCGTCACCCTTGCGATTGGCTTGGATGGATTACTTTGTCGCCCAGTTATGTTCCCAAAAAAACGCTGACACGTTTGTGCCGGCACTGCGGTCGTAGATTTCGCGTTGATCCGAGGATCGGCCAGCTGCACCGTTTCTGTTCTCGCGTGCCTTGCGCCAAAGTAAGCCGAACTATGGCACAGAAAAAGTGGTTGAAGAAATTTCAAAACCGTGACCATTTTCGCGGAATTGCGGGCCTGGAAAACACGCGTAATTGGCGCCAGAAACACCCAGGATATTGGCGCCGAAAAATCGTCATTGGAGGAAATATTCTTGAAGGTCAGTTAGCTGACGTGGTTCGCGAGTTTGCGTTACAAGATATGATTGACACGCATTTTTACCTCGTAGCGGGTCTCATCTCTCGTATCTCAAAAAGTGCGTTACAAGATACGATAGCCAACGAACTGAGACGGCTTATTGTCCTTGGGCGTGGTATCCTTAAAGACACTACACGAGCCGCCGCCTGGCGAAAATTTGGGTCACGAGAGACCTGACGAACAGTTTGCTTTCGCCATATCGGAATGACGACACAGGCAAAACTTCCCTTGCCTGGTGCCAGTGGCGGCCTGCTGCCGGTTGCAGCCTACGTGCGAATGTCGACCGAGCATCAGCAATACTCCACCGAGAACCAGCTCGACCGTATCAAGGAATACGCTGCGCGTCGCGGAATGGAAATTGTCCGGGTGTTTGCCGACGAAGGCAAAAGCGGGCTCAGCGCCAAAAATAGAGAAGGTCTGAAGGGCATGCTTGCTGAAGTCGAATCTGGGAAGGCGGGCTTCAAATTCATCCTCGCTTATGATGTCAGTCGTTGGGGACGGTTCCAGGACGCCGACGAAAGCGGCTACTACGAATACATCTGCAAGCGCGCCGGCATCATCGTTCATTACTGCGCCGAGCAGTTCGAAAACGACGGCAGTCCCACCTCCAACATCATCAAGAGTGTGAAACGTTCGATGGCCGGCGAGTATAGCCGTGAGCTGTCGACCAAAGTGTTCCAGGGAGCGTGCCGGCTGATTCAAATGGGCTTCAAGCAAGGTGGTGCCGCCGGCTACGGGCTCCGTCGGATGCTGATTGATCAGGCCGCCAAACCGAAGGGCATGCTTAAGATAGGCGAACATAAGAGCCTCCAGACCGATCGTGTTGTGTTGGTGCCGGGGCCGGAAGAGGAACAGAAGAATGTTCGCTGGATCTACCGAATGTTTGTTGAGGAAGGGAAAAGCGAACTCGAGATCGCTGATATCTTAAACGCTCGTCAGATTCTGACCGACCTCGAGCGGCCGTGGACCCGTGGCTGCGTCCATCAACTGCTGACCAACGAAAAATACATCGGCCACAACGTCTATCACCGGACCTCGTTCAAACTAAAACGAAAACACGTCCGGAATCCGCCCGAGATGTGGATTCGCGCACAGAATTCGTTTCCGGCTCTGGTTGATCCAATCCAATTCGCGAAAGCTCAGGAGATCATCCTCGCTCGTGCCAAGCGCTTCTCAGACGACGAAATGCTCCAGCGATTGAAGGACCTGTGGTCGAAACACGGTCGCATTTCCGGTCTGCTGATCGATGAGCAGGAAACGATGCCCTCAAGTTCGGCCTTTCGGAATCGCTTTGGTAGTTTGATTCGAGCGTATCAACTCATTGGTTACACGCCTCGCACGGATTACTCGTTTCTTGAAATCAATCGATACCTGCGCATTCGCCACCCGGAGATTGTCCAGGAGGTGATCACGCGCCTGGCGTCCCTGAATGTTTCGGTCGAGCGAGACCCGGCCACCGAACTGCTCATCCTTGATCACGAGCTCACGGTTTCATTGGTGCTGTCCCGTTGCCTTCGCACGGAGACGGGGTCGACCCGCTGGCTGTTGCGGTTTGAGGAAGGGCTGCGCCCGGACCTGACGATCGCTGTTCGGATGGATGAAGCCAACCAGGCCATAAAGGATTACTATCTTTTCCCTGCTATCGATCTGAACGCTTCGAAATTACGTCTGGCCGAGGACAATCACACCCTGCTCGATGTTTACCGGTTCGATGATTTGGAATTCTTTTTCCAGATGGCAGAACGGGTTTCGGTGGAGGATGCCGCATGATCACGCCAGAAGAAATGCAAGTCCGTATGATCCCGGTGGACCGAATCCGGATCGTCAATCCGCGCAGCCGCGATAAAAAGAAGTTCGAGCGGATCGTGGAAAATATTTCGTTGGTCGGATTGAAAAAGCCGATCACGGTGACGGTCGGCGAACGCGCCAAAGACGGTACGGAAATGTTCGACTTGGTCTGTGGCCAGGGCCGGCTGGAAGCTTTCATAGCCCTCAAACAGACGGAGATTCCCGCTTTTGTGCGTGGGCTTTCTCCAACTGATAGCCTGTTGGCCAGCTTGATCGAAAACATCGCCCGTCGACGGGTGAGTGCACTCGATCAAGTGAAGATGATCCTATGGATGAAAGAACAGGACCATAGTTTTGCCGATATCGCCCGCAAAACCGGTCTCTGCGAGGAATACGTCAAAGATATCCTCGGCATGATGAAACAAGGCGAAGAACGCCTGTTGGAGGCCGTGTTGCAGGGGCGAATTCCTATAACCGTTGCGACCAAACTAACCGGCATGTCCGATGAAGAATCCCAACGATTGCTGATGGAGGTGTACGAGAAGAAGGAGATGAACCAAAAAACCGTGGCCGCGTTTAAGCAGATTATTGAACAACGCCGTTACTTGGGGAGGCGCTATGGCCAGTGCAGGCGTGGCGGCGGCCAGCGCACCAGTGCGGAAAGTCTGGTCCGAGCATATAAACAGGAGACGCAGCGCCAGAAACTCACCGTGAAAAAGGCCAAACTCTGCGAAGTTCGGCTGTTGTCGGTGGCGGCGGCATTCAAGGTCCTGCTCGCGGACGACGACTACGTTACACTCCTCCGCGCTGAGAAACTGCAAACGATGCCGAAGTTTTTGGCTGAGCGCGCAAAGGAGATTGCTGCATGAAACTCGTTCGAGCCGCATTTGAAATGACCGGCATGATGTTGTCGCTCTCAGCCATCCACCCGATCCGGCAGATAAAGCCGTCCGATCATGCGTTCGGAAAATATAAATCAGTTTTTGCCTCTATTCGGGAGGTCGGTGTGATTGAACCACTGGTTGTGCACCCTCAACGAGGTGCCGCCGGTGTCTACCATTTGCTAGATGGACACATGCGCCTTAAAGCGTTGCTGGAACTGGGGCAGAACGAGGCATTTTGTTTGGTCTCCACAGACGACGACGCGTTCACCTATAACGACAAAGTCAGTCGCATACCGCTCATTCAGGAACACGCCATGATCATGCGAGCGATCGAGAAAGGGGTAACACCAGAACAGATCGCCAAAGCGCTCGACGTTGATGTTTCGGGGATCAAGGCCAATATGAACCTTCTCCATGGGATCCACGGCGATGCGGTTGACATATTGAAAACCAAACCAATCACTGCGGGAGCTCTGCGGCTCTTCAGGAAGGTGAAGGCCGTCCGGCAGATCGACATGGCGCAACTCATGGTCACCGGCAACAATTTCACCAAGGCCTATGCCGAGGCGTTGATCATCGGCACGCCGGCAGAGCTACTCGTGAAGGGTCAGAAAACGAAAGCGATGCACGGGATTGCCGAGGAAGAAATCGCCCGGATGGAAAAAGAGATGGAGGCGTTGGAACGCGATTACCGATTGCATCAAGACCGGCTCGGTGAAAACGCGCTGCATTTGAATGCTGCCCAGCGCTACGTGAAGCGCTTGATGGAAAACCCCAAGGTGCGAAAATTTCTTGGCAATCGGTATCCAGAAATTTTGGACGAGCTCCAGGAACTGGCCGCAATCGAAGCAATCTGAATTTCTGCGCGCTCATGGATCGATAGACAGTCTAACTGGCTGGCGCCTAAACGCCGTAACGACCAAAGCCGCTCAAGGCGAATATGGGCACGAGGCCGCGAGGCCTGGTGGAATGTAAGTGGACGCGCCGCGGGAGCGGACGTGGATCGATGTGGCCAGTAAGCATTCTCTCTACCTTCATTTAAAGGCGATGGTAAATAGTTTTGTGATGAGCTTTTCCATTAAGTAATAGAAATATCGTAAGGTCATAATCTATATTTCAATCACGAGATTCTCTCGCCACCCATGAAGTTCTTTGGGGTAACCTCGTGGATTGGCAAGTATGCGCGTTTGGTGGATTTGGTAATCAGACTGGCGATGAATATGGCCATGGATCCAAAGCATGGGGCCATGCTCGATAATTAGTGGTTCGAGGTTGGAGACGTAGGCACCGCTGAGCGGATCGCTCTGGAATTCTTCATCCTGCGAGCGCATTGATGGCGCATGATGCGTGATGACGATCGATCGAGCTCGATCACCCGAGGTAAGAAACGCCCGAAGATGGTTCGTCGTCTGCGCGTGCGCTTGCTGAGCATGATGAGGAGCAAATCGCTTCAGGGTTGGCCAGTGTCTGATGTACTTGAAATCCGTCATTTCTAAACGCGCTTTTTGCACCGCGTCGATCTGGTCTCCTGTCACCGAAAAATCAGACCAGAGCGTTGCCCCAAAAAAACGCCAGCCGTCGATCTCGCAGGTGTCGTTTTCAAGAATACGCACATTTGTACCGGCTGCCAGGGCTCTGCCCTTTTCGATCAAACGCGGCCATTTTTCGCCGTAGAATTCGTGATTTCCGAAGACATACAGCACCGGTTTATTCGGAAACGTCTCCATCGCCCATCGAATTCCGCGCAATTTAAGGTTGGTGTCGCCCGCCAAAATAACCACGTCGCAGCCCACCGCTGGAGGCGTGCAGGGTGCAAATTCGAGGTGCAGGTCACTCAGGACGTAGATTCGCATATTGGTCTTCGATGTGACTGGCTTTCTGATCTAGCGGCGGGCACGACCTTTTGATCGCGAGCGTTTCTGTAACCCCCTTTTTTTGAAAGGCTGTTTCTTGGTGATCTCCATCACCCCTCGCATGAGCGCGGGATTGGTCGATATGCTCAGAAGATCCTGGTGGATGATCTCCGCCAGCAATTCGATCAGGACCGAATGACGCTTTTTCGCAGGAATGAGTTCTGCAATCCCATTCAAGGCGGTCCGGAACTTTGCCAGTTTGGCGGCAGATATTGGTTTGATTAGTGGTGCGCGAGACATGGTGTATTGGATGATGAGTAATTAAAAATCTGGGTGTAAAATACGTTTGCGTCACATGGGCGTAGATCACGAACGGTCTTCAGCATTTCGTTGATGTTTTTCTCACGAGCTGCAGGCGTCGTGCTCTTTTGGATGCGCATGAGAAAGCTGGACCCCTTGAGGCGTTTCCTCTCCACCGTGTGGAAATGGAGTGCCGCGAAACCGTTGCCAACCACTTCAATCAACGCAGGAACCCAGACTGACAGAACGGCCTCTTCGAATTGAAAAGACGGGAACAGGAAAGATCTTTTGCCTGGTTCCTGATATGCCAAAATTCTACCCTCATCTTTGGCCTTATGGACCGATGATCTGCCTAAGCGCAAGATTGCACCCACGGTTTCGGCGGAGATCGCTTCGCCGGCCGCCTGAGCAAGTGCAGCGTCTTTGGAAGCAGCACGATTGTCCAGATACTCGTACAGGACGCTCGCGCTCGTGTTTGTTGTAGTTTTAGCGTGCATTGTTTCTTAAAGAAATAAGCCGTTTTCGATCGCACTGAGAACGCGCATGACCCTGCAATTGCCTTTACGAGTACGGCCTTCACCGACGGGGGTTTTACCACCCAAGCTGGGAATTGGAGAAACCAGCCAGAGGGCGGTTTCCTTCGATGATTCAAAGACCTCGAGTGCCTTTTCGATAAGTTTAGTATCCAGTTTATAAATACCATCAGCTTGTTTGCGAATGCGCACAATTTCATTCTCCAACTCACTCACCATCTTTTCATGCAGCTTCTCAGTTTTCATCGTGGGTGCCGGTCTAAAGGCGGTTTTGGAGATTGCGGGTGAGTAGTGGCAGCCGGGTAACGAAATCTTTGTCTGCCAAGATCTGGTAAACCACCGGCAGCGCCTTGTCGCGCCAGCTGGTACGTTGGGCACCACGCATCGCTTTCCATGTTTGTTCTGTAGTGCCAGCCATGGCGCGAGCAGTGACCGAAATCAGATGGCCCTCGTAAAAATCGAGGTCCGCTTTGGGTATGGGGTGAGAAATCTGGGGCATAAGAATGATGTGTCGGAAGGTGCGACGTCAGTTTGCGGCAAGTAGAGATACCGTTTCTAGCGAAAGGATTTCGTTGCTCCGCCCCAGCTTGGCATAGGCCGAAAATCTGTCGCCTGGTTTGATCGCAGAAAGTGCAACCGCGATTCGTGCTTCGATCGTACTTTGCGACTGGTCGGCCCATTCAACCGTGGCCGGCCGCCCTATCGCCAACGAAATTAGCTGTCCCTCGACGTAGTGAGGCAGCGCTCGATCGATGCAGAATTGCTGGTAGTCGACTTGGTCGAGGATGCCTAGCCACAGTTTTTTATCATCTTCGCTCATGCTCCGGCCTTCAGCTTTTGCCTGCAGGGTGAGGAATGTTCTGACGATGTGGTGCGCCAACTCGTGGGCTTGTTCGCAGCGCAGACGGATACCCCACTGCTCGACTTCGAAATTTTCAGCTATCTCGTCCACCACCAATCTTAGTGGAGCGTATGTTCTCAGTAAAACGCGTCCGCCATCGATCGGGAATGCGGTTTGCTGCGTGGTGAAAATTCGCAGCTTTTCTGGATCAAGTGTTTGGTTTCCCGACCACTTGATCTGTTGTTCGACGTCTTGGTTAATCCCTAAAATACGGGTGGGCTCAACATTAGCGAAGGAAGGGTTTGCGCTGTAAGCGATCATGACTTTCGAGGCCATGGCAGTTTGGCCCATAGATCTAGTTTTATGTGGAGATAAATGTGCCTGATGATCCGCGGCATGAGGAATTTCAGGTGTCCGTGGCAGTTTCATTGCAAATCTTGGCGCGCAGGAACTCCGTCAGTTCATTTTTTCTTCCGGCCAGAAGCAACGCGTAGGGAGTTTCGCCGTTGAATGAAGAATTGGGGCGAAGCAGCCAGTGCCCCCATTTAATACCGGTGGTGTCCTCAACAAAGTTAGCGTAGTAACCGGCCATGGCGTCGAGACTCCGGCCAAATTCGAGCGCGGCACCGGGCTTGTGCCGTTTCAGCAGAAATCGGGATGAAGTGCCGAGAAGCTTTGCTGCAATTGTTGGTGTGAGCCCGGAGTTTTTGAGGAACGCCGACAATCCTCGGATACGCCTAGGTCCACCGGTGCACCAAAAGGCGCTGGCAGCGACTTCATTGCCGATCACACTGGCCTCACCCCAGCGTGCATCGCCCTCTCGTAATACATAAAGCTTTTGCTTCAGTTGATGGGCGATCTTTTCGAGCACAGGCTCGTCGCGCTTCAGATCGAGATCGCCCCACCACAGTTTGCCGGCACGGGCAGAACACACATTGGCGTTTGGCACGAAGACGCATTGTCGATTCGAGGTGCGATAGGCCGACTTACTTCCAAAAAAACGCCCCATGTTGAGCCCGTGCTCTGCGAACAGGGAGAGTACTTGGTCGGTTCCTGAAAACTCGGCGTCAACGGGCGGCGGCTCGCCGTGCAACTTGAGAAGATTCCAATCTACAGGAAGCCCGACCTTGGAATCGGGGAATTGTTGTAGATTTAAAGAAGTTTTGCAGTTGGTTCGTGGGCGGGGCTTTCTCATAAAATAGTAGTTTGAAGTGTCGTTGTTCAAGACCTCCATCGACCATTATACGTCATCATCGGTGGTTGGTTCCGGGAGGTCTGAAATATGTGTTAGAGGATCAGAGATCCTATCAGTTGGTTACGTATCATTGGTAATCGGTCGTTTTTCCGGCAGGCCTCGTTTTGCTGAAAACCGCGCGGTCTTGCTGATCCTGTCTGGGAGTACTTTCTCGGTCACGTGACTGAGCTTAACTGTGTATTGCGGATTTTGGCCTAGCGTCATGGTTTTGCCCTGAAGAAGCATTAAGGCTTCTTCAGGTTTGAGTTTAACTCGTCCAGCGGAGGGTGATCCAATGGTATCTGGAACGGTAATCCGGTCGATTTTATAGCCAAACTGTTTGCCAAGCCTAAGTAATGGAAAAATCATCGCAATCGTCATCATCCGGGTCTCCTTTCCCGCAATCTCAGGGTACGAGCGCATCTCAATTGAACGCACAGCAAGAAAGACCGTGTAGCGGCCGCGGGGGCCTGTCATCTCCGTCTCGATTGAGCCGCCTTTATAAAGTGTGAGAACCTCGTGTGGTGATAGTTTTGCTCCGTTCAACTCAGTCGAGACTGTGGTGTAGATGCACGGAACGCCTGGCAGGTGTTCGGCGATTTTATAGTAGGATTTTCCGAATTGAGAGATTCTAGTCCACAGACTAAGAGGACCATCCTGCAAGTCGGGACGTCGGGGCAAATTGGCGGGTTGCATAACGGCGGGTTGAAGAAACAAATCAGGCGACGAGATACAGGTGATCCGAAGTGGCGTGAGATTCCTCCGGGCAATGTAGAAACGATCCGTCCCAATTCTCTACGAGTGGGAGAGGGCGAACATACGCGGCCTGGCATCCTGGGCAGGTGAATCTGGCCGACCTGCCATCTGGCTCCGGAACATATTCGCGAATGGTTAGCCTGCCCTTGCATCCCGAGGTAGGAGACATACATGCCCACCATGAGTGATAAACCTGCCTGCCTTCCCGCGATGATTTTAGTATATCGCCGATTCTGAAGCCAGCTGCCGCGCAGATGATTGCGAGTTGGCCCGGTCCAATTGGAATGTCGGTCCTGTTGAGAAAATACCACAACCAGTTCCTGTGGCCAATTGCAGGAGTCAGCGCTGCAGCTGCACTCGCTTTCCCGAATTTTTCCGACAAAAGCCGCTCAACGGATTGAGTGGAGACCAAGGGTTCTAGTTTTTGCAGCTGGAACGCGAGCGCCTTCCGGAACAATTTCCAGCCAGGATAAAAATACGGCTGACCGACTAGTTCCTTGATCTGCTCCACAAGTTCATTTTGCAGGCGGTCTCCTTTGGCGGCCAGAATGATTCCTGCGGGAACTTCATCGCTGGGTGTCGGGATGTAATCGCCGTTGAGGCTAGAGACGTTTGTTTCAACCAAGGGAATGCGGTGGAGGCAGCAGAGATGTAATTCGGGTAGCTGATGGATTCGGCGGCACGTGGCTTCACCATGTTGCATGAGATCGTCTCTGCGGCATGCCTTGCACCACCGAACCTTCCTTGCGTGGGTCGCCTTGAAAGCGCGTCCAATATGGACGAAGCGAACCCGATCTTTTGATTCGTAGGAGACCGCTGCCTTAAAATCCGTGCATTGGTCTACGGTTAAGAATGGTGCTACGAACGGGAACATGGTGTGAGAGTCCCGCAATTCCTCCGGGGTAAATTTCCAAGAAGCTGTTTCTGAAAGCCGATTGGCTAACCATGCCAGGCCATGCTGAAAGAGCGGCTTAACAGAATATCTTTTGTCACCCAAAACATACTCGCCAAATTTGGAGGCTGAGAAACCAAGCCGATGCCGGGCGCGCGCGAACGTGCTGAATAAAAGTTCGTCAGGCAGAGGAGGTGCGATTTCGACGGTCATATTTTTGCGACGTCTGATTTCGTTGCCGAACGTGCATAGTAACGCAGCCAAGACCGATCATTTCGCCAGAGCCACGAATACAGCGTGTCTGCGTTTTGTCGTAATGAACCGTCCGAATGCTTGGCACGCAATTTGAGCCATTGTTTTCTGTGCCACTGGATCTTTTCTTCAGTGATACGAGCTGATCGTTTTGAGGCCGGTGTGCAAAATGAACAGGGAGCTGAGTAGGGGAGCATCGCTGCTGCCTCATCCAGCGCAGCAAGGGCATCGAGATTGAGAAAGCGTATCATCAAAAGGTGCTTCACGGGCGATTGTTCGGAACGGGGGTACCGCGCAAGGCGAGCGAGCCAGTTGTCTCTCGCATTTTCAATCGGCGGCTCGCACTGGATCAACGTCATGAGCCGACCCAACCGTTTGATAAACGCAGGCATCAGCTCTGCGAGCTGCAAACGTCCGAAACTATCAATATATTCAAGCTTCTCCAGATGATAGCGGTAGAGCGCGGTTAACCTAGCTGGCCCCGGCATTGACGGGTGCTTTACCAACAACGTTTGGCCGGCTTCAGCCAGCCAAAGAGCATCAGGAAGGATTTTCTTTGGAATGGGGGCCGTAGGTTCATACTCGGCCTGGTCAGCTGTAACAAAATGCGCGATTTGGTTCTTAACTCGCGCGCTGACGTTCGAGGAACAGAGAGGTCGTTTGTGGCGGTGGCAGACAATAGCTCCGGGGGTTTGCAGCGCGGTTTTCCAAACGGCGGTTCCGTGCAGCCTGTGGTCCTCTTCGATACAGTCCGCGCAGCCCTTCAAGTGGGTCGGATAGTCGCCCATTGCAGCAAGACCGAGTGCAAATTCTGCATTCCCGTTTCCCGACATGCATGCAAGCGCCTTGTATATCTTTGCGGCGCTCAGGAAGGGCTCGTAAAAGGGCAGCAGTGTGTGGCCGTTAACCACTCCCGCTACATCAAGATCCACGCAAAGTGAGGTGACCGTTGTTTCAATTTGCCTGGGAAACAATGGTGACCCCAGTGACCTTTTGTTTCCGACCAATAGTATGTGGCTGGTAAACGGTGCGGTCAGCCCAACAAGATCGAAGTGCCGAGCCAGTGACGACCACCATAATTCTCCGTTAATGGTTTGCCGGAGCAAGGGCATCATGGCTTTGTCTCTCCCTCGAACATATCCTCCGCCTGTTCTCGTGCCTTTTTACGAGCGGCTCGAGCCAGCGCGTCTTGGTAACAGTCTAACGCGAGCTGTTCCATGGCGGCAGAGTTCTTTTCCCACGCATTCGGCTTGGGCAGGTCTTTGGGCAGGAGATCATCGTATATATTCAGGCCCGATTTCGTTCTGAGCGCCGCTACCGCTGCGGCGACAGATTGCATGTTCTTGTCAAATGTGTCCTGAAGTACTTCAGTTGTGATTAATTCAGACTGCTCCTTCTTGCCCTCCATAATCACTTTCTCTTGAGCCAATCCCCAAAGTGCTTTTGCAAGCGCCGGGATCCCTTGAGTGAGTTCGTAGAATTTTGCCCGCAAACCTCCTGAAGTAGATGGGCCTGATTCCGGAGCTGGATCGAGGAATGTTTCGGTTTTTGTATACTGAATCTTGCAGAGCGCATCTAAATATGTGTGCCACTCCTTGTCGTCATCGGTGTATGGAAGCCAATGTGGGCCTATCATTCGTCGCGCATCCGCGAGTTCGGCGTTGAGTATTTCCTGAGATTTCGGGGTGCCGATGAAAACAATGGGCACACCAAGGGTAGCCGATATTCGAACGAACAGCTTCATTAGTCGCCGATCAGTTGTTACACGCCGCCCTGCCGCATTTTGAATTTCATCAATAATTAAAATTCCTAAAAAATGGGCTCGTGCCACCTTCGCCATACGAACAATGAGTTCATCATCGTTCTCATTTTTGTAAGCCTCACCATAATTTGATCCAACTAGACTATCAATAATGGTGAAGAACTCGGTGATGAATGCACGCGGGTTCCGGTTAACCGGGCAGATCACCTTTAGCCAAAGAATCTGATGGCGTGGAAGGAGTGGATTCGTCCTTTGATCGTGTTCACGCATTTGCGGAATTGTACTCAGCAAGTTTTCGACGAAGGTGGTTTTCCCTCCGCCGCTAACGCCGATTATAGCTGTCGTAGCTGCGGCACCTGAAAAGCGAGGCACTGCTGGGATCGACGCGTCTCCCGCCAACGTATTACATGTACTATTGTGTGCCCGCCAATATGCAGCGTTTGGTTTTCGATCGCCTAGGCCCTTTAGTAGCATTCTTACAATCGTCATCGCTGAACGAATATCGCGGATCGCTGGAAAATAAAAGTTTTCCAGCTCGGCAAGATACAATAGACGCGTGAAGGAGTCCTTGTTGCGTGCTGTCCAGCTCGGAGGCGTCGGTAATCGCGCAACCGCTGCATAGAGTTCGGCCCAGCTAGCGGGGAAGACACCAGCTGGTATCAGTGGATTAGTTTGGCAAAAGGGCGGTAGGCCATTATTTTCGTTAGCATTTTCCATTATGTTAAACCTATATTCAGGTTAGGAAATCGAGAATTGTGAGCTGCCTTAAAACGGGTTTGGTTAGTTCGTTACTGGAGCGACCCTCTTTAGGGGTTGTGGGGGTCGGCAATGTTTGTGCGAAGAGAGTGATTTCGGCTTTGTCGCTCCGGCGTTTATCCTCAATGGCCTGCTGCTTTCTGCGTGTCGCATCTACGGATACGGCAGTCGCCGCCCGTTTTCTTTGTTTACGCGTGCCTTTTGGGGCATTCTTTTTGATTTCGGTAATCCTCGCAAAAACAGCCTCTCGCGTTGTGGCGTGTTTCCGTAGAACATCGCGACCGCGCGCATCAAGTCGGTGCTTGTTAAATTCAACACCTTTGAATGAAAGATGCCCGAACATCTGATCATGGTCTGACCTTAGCTTCGCAACCACCAGTACCCCGTCTAGTTCCACAAAAACGCGGCGGGTATACTTGGTGTCGTAGAAGATCCTAACGGGCTCGGAGCAAAAAAGGCCGGCCGTTAGGTTATCGCGGCTTTCGAGGAGGTATATGAGGCCTTTAAAGTTCAAGCCTCTGCGCGCCGTGAGGGTGCCTTCGCCGCGAGCAAGCAAAGCGCGGTACAAATCTTCTGGTGTCCGCTCGCGCAGCGCACCCCCACAATGAACTATTCCCCAGTTCCAGAGAGCATAGGGCGACGGATCGGGCGGGTTTTCGACTCCCATGGCTTCGGCAGGCAGCCAACCCATGAGCTTTCTGCAATTGTAGAGGGCGATCCAATCCCAAAATATTCGTCGAAATTCGATCGGCGTCAGATATGCGAGGATTTTAGGGTCGTCGTCGCCGCGACATCGCTTTTGCCGGTTGTATCCGGGTAGCTCACGGGCAACTTGGAGTAAATATGCGTGGAAGCTGGTTTCGACGTCAGATTTTAGGTCTGGGCGATAGTGGGCAGTATTGTCGACGTGGCAAATTTCCTCTGGCAGATCATTTGGTAGGTCGCCCCCAAGCGGACCGCCATCGGTGACGAGAGTTCTAAAAACCCCCGCACACGGTACAAATTTTGGATTATAGGTAAGCCCGTGCGCTTCACGAAAGTCCTTCTTATCCAAGAAGGCGTTTAACAAGCACTGTTTAGCTTCCTCAAAATTTGAACCTTCCAAGGTATCGTGGGCGCCGGCGACAATGTGTGACCACGTATCTACGAGCACGAAAACGCGGCATGTGCCAAGAGGACGCTTTGTCAGCTCATCCACCAAAATCACCTTCGATGTTACGTCGTCGAGTTGCCCAAGTTGTCCAGGGCCTAATATGCCTGATCTCGACGAGGATGTCATCTGTCGATTGTTCCTTAAGAATGGTAATGCACCTATGATTTTCACCGAAAGGTGTTCGAACTCAGGGTCGGTGCTGACAGCGCCTCTAAATTGTTTTATCGAAGGGGCGGGGCTTGTCGGACTGATTCTGCGGTCGAAATACCTATTCTTTGTCTGCGTCCATGCACTAATCCAGTTGAGGTGAAATTTATGATCAGGTGACGGTTTAAAAAGAAAATCTCGGGCCCCCTTTCGGCACTTTTCAATCTCGGCCGGGCCCATCAGTATTCCCGGGTCTGACTCAGCACTTGGCTTTGGTCCTGTTTTATATGCGATATATGGATACTCGGCAGGAGCGCTCTCAGAGAGGGCTCGTCTGGCATTTAACGACTTCTGGCCGGCCAGTGAGTGGCGAGGCAAAAGCCCATCGGGGCTACAGCCGAACTGCCACCAAAGGGATAAATATTGCCGTACGCACTCAGGTGAAAGTTTGTGCGCTGCTGCGATTTTGTTAAGCAGCGACATACGTGTTTTCTCGGCATACAAATCCCGACCAAGGTCGACCAGTGGTCGGATGATCTCCATGCGACGATCCTTTTCATTCAGCAAAGTTTGTCGGATTTTGATTCGCTTACGTTCTGCTTTAAACAATCCACTAGCACGGGCTGGTGGTTCATCTGGTACGATGACCCGTTTTTTCATGGGAGCGCTCGTAACGATCCAATTCGCGGAGTTTATCAATTCTTCAATTTCGTTATATTTCCTAGTTATAGGAGTGGTGCCGCGCGTGTCGTTGCGGACAACCACCACTTTTGCCAGGCCGTGATGTGCAGTACCGTCGTGGCTACGCCACTCGCCAGATTCGACAAAGACGACAGTCCAGCCGATGGACTTCGTTTTCTGCTCATCAACGAACTCTAGGAAATATTGCCCTGTTAGTATCGGCTTCATGGCTCGTTAAGCGAACAGAATGTAAGGGGTAAAAACGGGACGAGTGGAGAGGCTTCGAGGTCAACGCCCCAGCGTAAGCTGGCGATAAGGAAATGAATTCCAGTCAGAACTTGAGCCTGGGGTAGTCGTAGTTTAGCCGCTGCAAACTCCGAGATTTCATCGAGTGTTGCCATGCCCTCCGCTGCGATTCCAGCAACACAATCATCCACTCGATCAGCGAGTTTTTCAGGAAAATGATCGAAGTAGTCAGGACGCAGTGTGTCGCGAATTAGGTCCCAGTTGGCTACAAAGGTTTGGTTGACCGTAAATTCGGTGAAATCCTTTAACGGCAGGATTGGAATAGACGATTCCCACCTCGCCCAACTCACTTCTTCGATTGTTCGCTTTTCTTGAACTCGGCGATCGAGCAGTTTCTCGGTATACTTAATAAAGACAGGCTGAATTGCGGGCGTATTAAGAAACCAAACCTGATCAGTCGTAATAAAATTATCGCAGCGTGCTCCAGGCGCCTTTGGATGCTTATAGCCCAATTCCCTCGCAATTGCCTGGGTTCTGGCGAGTGGATGTGGATATTGTTCGTGGTTTTTGATCACTTTCCGTAGGATTTCAGATACAAATTTGGCGTTACGTTCGAGATCGCTGAGCTCGTGCATCACGCGCCCGAATTTAACGGAATATATCCGATGGCGCCGTCCAAGGGAGGGAACGTCTTTGACTCTATACCATGGCTTGTAATTGGGGCCGTCACCTTGTCCCCGGCCTTCCTTAATCCGCCGCATGATTGCTTCAGCGGTATTGAATGTTGCTCTTCTGCTCATATGTAATTTCCAGTAGTTTTGTATTGTTACTTATTGATGGTTAAAATGGCCTCCCCAGAGGCTCTCGAGAGCCACGGTGGCCATTGCGTAGCGCGATGATTGTTTATGGTAATTGTAGAATGGTTCGTGTTTTGTATCGATTGATGGCGATAGACCATTTTCGATGGCCACGTTGCCCCGACGATACGTATCCGAATCGGATGTCGTTGAATCCGAGCGGCGTGCATTTCGGATGCGGTAACCGCTTTCGGACCGTTGAGCTGCGCTCAGTTCTTGACTCCATGCACCTCTACACCATGCTCCGTAGCACGGTTTGAATCTTTTCTGAGAGGCAGACCACCACAATGGAGGTCATGGGTGCAACCTGACCTCCATTTTAGTTTTTGCACACCGCACGGCGACCTAGGGTACGGTGTGCCAAGCTAAGGAGGACCTGTATATTGATAAAGGTTAGTGTGACGTTTCATAACCAAATTCTCCGTGTTTGATTTCTCCGCAGAGACAATTTCGATAATAGGCGGGCTCGCTCTTCGAAGATCGTAAAGACGGCGTGAGGCAATTCGCCTTTCAAGAAAGCATCCAAGGAAGGTCTCCTCGGCTCGTGCACAAAGCTCGTCTAGGGAAAATGGCTTCTTGCCAAAGGTACGGGCACTCGAACGAACGATTGTGAGCTGTGAGACTCGTTTGGAGCTCCCTTCCTCCGGTGCCAGTGCACCAACGAGCAAGTCTTCGGTCGCCGACACCTGGACCTCTCTTAATAGACGCAAGGCGAGTTCCACCTTTTGCAGATCCGCGCGGCGCCGTGTTTCGACCTGCTCTCGATAACGATTCAGCACGCGATGCAGTTCGCCCCTGCGTTGTTCGCGCACTGTTTCGCTATAAAACTCGGCGGCCGAAGGCATAAATCTCGTTTTTCTGACAGTGGTCCGAAAAACGATCCAACGCGAGAAAAATCGTTTAGAAAGCGTTGATTAACAGATAATAAGCAAAAGTTTGTTTGCATTTGCAAACAAACTTTACTTCTATGGTCTTGAGGATATAGATATCATTCTAACACTGATAGTTACGAACTATTAATGGATACATTTTACAGACAAAAAGCAATCGTCTACGTCCGGTAGTTGCGCGCAACTCGGAAGTCCAGAAAGCGAAAGTCGCCATCCATGCGGGAGGGGTGGTCCAGTGGGCGCAGAATCGCTGCCGTCGGGCACTCGTCCGCAGCCCGACCCGAGACCTCAGCGGGTAGCCTCAGTCGATATTTAACTACCCCTCAGTGCATTTCGTTACATGTTCATTCTCTGGCCAATCGGAGATTGCAGCCCGCTTTCGTGATCACTAACTGATTTCTTCCAGCCCATGCCTACCCCGGAGGAACGTTCGCGCCATTTAATCCCAGACCAGGTACCAACAGGTACCTGTGCCGTGCTCGACGCTTGGATATCATTCGGTCACTCATTTTCTCATGGCCCGCGCTAAATCCACCTCCACCGGCCCCGCTCAGTCCACCGCCAACATCGGCTTCGAGGCCAAGCTCTGGCTCACTGCCGATAAGCTGCGCAACAACATGGACGCCGCGGAATACAAGCACGTCGTCCTCGGCCTCATCTTTCTCAAGTACATCTCCGACACGTTCGAGGAGCACCGCGCCAAACTCATCGCGGGCAAGGGCGACTACAAGGGATCCAACCCCGAAGACCCCGACGAATACCGCGCCGAAAATGTTTTCTGGGTGCCCGCCGATGCCCGCTGGACGCACCTTCAGGCCAGTGCCAAACAAGCCACCATCGGCAAGATTGTGGACGACGCCATGGTCGCCATCGAGCGCGACAACCCGCGACTCAAGGGCGTTCTCCCGAAAGACTACGCCCGTCCCGGCCTCGACAAGCAGCGTCTAGGAGAACTGATCGACGTCATCGCCACCATCGAACTCACCGCCGTCAGCGAAGGCGAGAAGACGCATCGCTCCGTCGATCTTCTCGGCCGCGTGTATGAATATTTCCTCACCCGCTTCGCCAGCGCCGAGGGCAAGAACGGTGGTCAGTTCTACACCCCGTCCTGCGTCGTGCGCTGCCTCGTCGAGATGCTCGCGCCCTACAAAGGCCGCATCTATGACCCAGCGTGTGGTTCTGGCGGTATGTTCGTTCAATCGGAAAAATTCGTCGAATCCCACGGCGGCAAGCTCGGCGACATCAGCATCTACGGCCAGGAGAGCAACGCCACCACCCGCCGCCTTGCCGTGATGAATCTCGCCCTGCGTGGCATTGAGGCCGACTTCGGTAAAGAACACGCCGACACGTTCCGCAACGACCTTCACCCCGACCTCCGCGCCGACTACGTCCTCGCCAACCCGCCATTTAACGATTCTGATTGGTTCCGCAAAGATGACGATGTGCGCTGGCAGTTCGGCGTCCCGCCCAAGGGCAATGCCAACTTCGCCTGGGTGCAGCACTTCATTCACCACCTCGCGCCCCACGGCATGGCGGGCTTCGTCCTCGCCAACGGCAGCATGTCCTCTAACCAATCTGGCGAAGGAGACATCCGCAAGGCGCTCATCGATGCCGACCTCGTAGACTGCATGGTCGCGATGCCCGGTCAGCTCTTTTATAGCACGCAAATCCCTGTTTGCCTCTGGTTCCTCGCAAAGAACAAAAACGCTGATGCCAAGCGCGGCTTCCGCGACCGCCGTGAACAAACCCTCTTCATCGACGCTCGGAAAATGGGCACGCTCATCGACCGCGTCCACCGCGAGCTCACCGACGCCGACCTCGATAAAATTACGTCAACCTACCACGCCTGGCGCGGCGACCGCGCCGGCACCAAAGGTAGGGACGCCTCTCCGCAGGCGTCCGTGTATTCCGACATCGCCGGTTTCTGCAAATCCGCCACCGCCGCCGAAATCGCCGCGCACGGCCACGTCCTCACGCCCGGCCGCTACGTCGGCGCTGAGGAAATCGAAGACGATGGCGACCCCTTTGAGAAAAAGATGCCGCGCCTCGTCGCTGAGTTGGACGCTCAGTTCGCTGAGTCAGCTATTTTGGAGACAAAAATAAAAATAAACCTTAACCATTTTCATTTCAAATGACGGCAGGAGAAAATCAAAATAATGGAAGTAATTGGTTTAGTGAAAAGGTTCAGAAGGGATGCGAATTTTGTGGCGCGAAGATACCAGCTCTCCCCAATAACGGCCTCGAAAAAGCGCATATCATATCGCAATCCTTCGGACCCAAACATCGCTGGAATCTATTCGTTTTGTGTCCAACATGCCACCGAGTCCTAGATGACGTTATTAAACCTCGTATTTTAAATGCGATCGACACCGCAGCATCGGGGTTCTGTAGAAACGGCACGACCAATACAGGTGAGAAATATAGAATTTTAGCGCCGGACCACGGGAGTTTGTTTGCGATGCTTGTCAGTAAGAGCAATCACTGCCACCCGCTAGAGAAAATTGATCTTAGCTGCAAAGAATGGCCTCCGGAAGGATCATCGGTCGCTGCCGAAGAAATTGAGGGTGTTGCAACGTGAGAAAGCACGACGAATCACGATCAGATTGGAAACACTGTACTCTCCGCGAGGCAGGAGTGTCATTAATCGATTGTGATCACCGAACGCCGCCTGCCGCGAATAGCGGACACCCCTATATCTGTATACCTCAGCTTAAAGAAGGACGACTTAATCTTACTGATGCTCGAAAGATTTCTGACGAGCATTTTGTCGATTGGACTAAAAAGGCGAATCCCCAGCCGTTCGACGTTGTTCTTTCCCGCAGATGCAATCCGGGAGAAACAGCTTTTGTGGCGCCAGGTATGAAGTTCGCGCTTGGGCAGAATCTTGTGCTTCTCCGCTCCAGTGGTGAACGGATATTTCCTCCGTTCCTGCGTTGGCTCGTTCGAAGTCCCCAATGGTGGGAGCAAGTCGGCACTTTCATCAACGTGGGGGCCGTATTCGATAGTCTGAAGTGCGCGGATATTCCGAACTTCAAGATGCCGCTCCCGCATCTTTCTGAACAAAAAGCCATCGCTCAAATCCTTGGATCACTGGACGACAAGATCGAGTTGAACCGGCGGATGAACGCGACGCTGGAGGCGATGGCGCGGGCGCTGTTCCAAAGCTGGTTCATGGATTTCGACCCCGTCCGCGCCAAACTCGACGGCCGCCGACCAGTCGGCCTCGACAAACCCACCGCCGCCCTCTTCCCCGACTCCTTCCAAGACTCCGCGCTCGGCCCAATCCCGCGCGGATGGGAAGTTGGCCGACTCGACGACGTGCTCGTGCTGCAAAGAGGATTTGATTTGCCCACACCAGACCGTACACATGGAAAGTATCCTGTAATGGCAGCAAGTGGACCCAATGGTTGCCATGACAAGTTCATGGTTCGTGGCCCCGGGGTTACCACAGGCCGAAGCGGTGTGCTCGGAAGAGTATTTTTCATTCACGGTGATTTTTGGCCGCTGAATACTTCCCTCTGGGTAAAGGAGTTTAAGCGGGTCTCTCCCGCATATGCGTTCCATCTCCTGCGTGGTCTCGATTTTAAAATATTCAACGCAGGTTCAGCCGTACCAACTCTCAATCGGAATCACGTTCACAATCTGCCGGTGGTGATACCGCCAAAAACAATAGTTAGTTCCTTTGATGAGCAGGTTATGCCGCTAATGAAGCAACAACAGTCCAACGAAGACCAATCCCGCACCCTCGCCACCCTGCGCGACACGCTGCTGCCTAAACTGCTGAGCGGAGAGTTAAAAATTTAGCCTAGCGACATCACGAAAACCAAATGAGCGACTATTCAATCGAACTAAGTGCGGAGAAGATTGTCGATTCTCGGACGAAGCGTTACTTCGCTGAAGTCCACGGATGTTACGCTGCAGGGTATTATCGCTCAGCCGTGGTGATGCTTTGGTCCGTGGTGGTCACGGATATTTTGTTCAAACTGGATCAGCTCGCGACTGCCTACGGCGACGCGACTGCAAAAGCAATTCTCACTGAGATTGGCGATATTCGTAAAAACAATCCAAAATCGCCAGAATGGGAGGCTGAACTGGTGAACAAAGTCGCGTCGCGAACCGATTTGCTCGACCACGCAGAGCACTCGTTTCTTCAGTCGCTCCAAGCCCATCGCCATTTGTCTGCCCATCCCGTCATGACAGGCGGGGACGCGCTTTTTTCACCGAACAAGGAGACGGCCCGCGCACACATCCGGAACGTGTTGGACGGAGTGTTGACGAAGCCGCCGATAATGTCCCGGAAGGTGTTCGACACATTTATTGAAGATGTCGAGCAGGTGGGGCGGTTAAGCCCCGGTCCTGACGGCCTGAAAAAATTTCTGGAGGCAAAATATTTCCGCCATTTCTCAGCAGCGACGTTCGCTCATATCTTGAAGAGCTTGTGGCGCGTCACATTCAAATCAACGGACGCTCGTGCTGACACAAACAGAGCCATCAACGCGCAGGCGCTTGGCGTCGTGTTTGTAGATCGTAGGGCCGAACTTACCGAACTGATAAAAGCGGAGCGTGATTGGTTTAGCGATGTGTCTTTTCTCGACGCTCACCTCAGCGTGATGACTCGGTTCTTCTGCGAAAACCCGCACGTATTCCCTTTGCTCAACAACGCGCTCAAGACACCAATCCAAAACTATGCGGCATTAAACTTAGACAACTTTGCGACCTGCTGGTTTATCAGCCCGACGCCAGATGTGCATGTGGACGAGATTTTGCGACGCATAGATGCCGGAGAAATGGTGCGCACAGAAATCCTTACTGCACTTTGTGCATCGCTGAGTACAAGCGATGCGCTCGCCAAGGCGCTTCACATCGGAATCCGCTTATACTGCAAGAGTGGCAGCTTCGCGACCGCGGATACGCGTTTTGATGAAATGATCAGACCTTCACTACCCACTTATCAACGAGCGCATTTTGTCACACTACTGCAAGGTTGCGAAACCTGTTACAACCGACAAGCAACAGGTCGTGGACGGGCATGGAGAGATCACAATGATATCAAAACAATCCTTGATACGAAATTTCCGGACATAGTTATTGATTCATACCCCGTATTCAAAGCTTCGTTACAAGCATAGAAACCCCCGTGAGCATCAACGAGTCCATTATCAAAGACGCCTCACTCGGCTGGTTCGGTGAGATGGGCTATGCAATCGGCCACGGGGTCCATATGGCGCCTAGTGAACTAGTGGCGGAACGGGCCCAGGTGTCGCGACATCGTAGTAGTCGGAGAATTGAAGCCGGGCCTTCCCGCTCCAGCCACCCTGTGTGGCACTCTGCCGCCGATCGGGAAAATCACGACTAGTATTCCAGAGCCAACTCAATTCGCATGAACACACACGATCCGCGCGAGCACATCCGAGGTATCCACCAAATCCTTATTTCCGATAAAAAACGGATCGGCTTCTTGTTCGGTGCAGGGACGTCGTTTGCGACGGGCCTTCCGACTGTTTTTGTTCCGGCGATAGAAAAGATGACGAAGACGATCGTCACTGAGGTGGAATCGCACTCGGCTGCGTTTGCTGCTGCGATAAAGGAGATTCAGACTGAGACCGAGTTTGCGAAGGTCTCCTTCAATATCGAAACCCTGCTCTCAAGTATTGAAGCCAAGCGCGCGGTCATCGGTACAGGCAAACTCAATGGGCTCGATTCGACTGGATTCACCAAGTTGGCAAAACTGGTAAAGACCCGCGTCGTGAAATTGGTTTCCGTGCACGAAACGCTGGGGGCCGACGATCGAAAAAAGCTAGCTCACGCCCGCCTCGCCAATTGGGTTCAAAAGGCGAGACGGCGGTTCCCCGCTGAAATCTTCACGACGAATTACGACTACTTGTTCGAAATCGCCCTCGAAGGTTCAGGCATACCGTATTTCGACGGCTTTTCTGGCAGCTTTGAGCCGTTCTTTTGCCCCGAGGCCGTAGAAGATGTCGAGGCATACCCCCACCTGGCGAAGCTTTGGAAGATGCATGGTTCGCTTGGGTGGACTTATCGCGACTCAGACAAGGCCGTGATTCGGCAGCAATCTGCCCCTGAGGAGTCCATCCTCATCTATCCTTCGCATCTGAAATATAACACCTCGAAGAAGCAGCCGTATGTCGGACTCATCGACCGACTTTGTGCCTTCCTCCAGCAAGACGACGCGGTATTGTTCACCTGCGGATATTCGTTCGGAGACAATCATATTAACGAACGGCTCGTGACGTCCCTGAGGCGCGGAGCGAATTCCCACGTCATAGCGATGTATTACGATGAAACGTGGGCTGCGGACAAAAAGAGTGTGTTTTGTCTCGCAGATGAAACCAACAGTGTGCGCGATCTCGCAACGCATGAGACCGGTGGAAAGATGTCGGTCTATGGCATTCGCCACGCCGTTATCGGTGGGAAATTTGGTGAATGGCGGTTGAGAGATGAACCGAAGACGACGGAGTCTATCCGGGTAAGCCAATACTTCGACGAAGACGCTGCGACGCCAGTAGACGAAGCAGGCGAGCGAAAAGGTGATGAACGCTGGGAGGGCACCGGACGTTTTCTTCTCCCGGATTTTCGGAAGCTCACTGAATTTCTTAATGATTTATCCTCGTCCGACGGGCCAGCCAGCACGCTTTAGCCGCCATGAAACACAATCCAACGCATATCGGTCAGGTTGAGAGTGTGAGCGGAAACTCCGTTACAATTAAAATGGCGAGCAACTACCCGTCGAACATGCCAATCGTCGACGGTACGGTTTATCGGATTGGGCAGATCGGTTCGTTCCTCAAAATCCCGCTGGGGTACGCGAATCTGTATGGGCTTATCACGCAAGCTGGAGTTCTAGCGATGCCAGAGTCGCTCCTGATGGCTTACAAGGAAAACCCGTCCATCGCTGATGGTCATCGCTGGTTGAGGATGATTCTGGTTGGCGAACAGATCGGCTCATCCTTCGAGCGGGGCGTCCTCCAGTCGCCAACTTCAGGTGACCAAGTTCACCTTGTCACGAACGAAGACCTCCGGATTGTCTACGGCGGTTACAACGCCCAGTCGTCAATTGTCATAGGAAACCAGAGTGCATCGGAAGGACTCGCTGCACAGTTGGACATGGACAAACTCATCTCCCGGCATTGCGCGATTCTTGGTGCTACCGGTAGTGGAAAATCGAACGCCGTCAGCATCGTGGTGAAAGCAATTGCCGAGAAGCCCTTCCCGAGCGCCCGCGTCCTCATGATAGATCCACACGGTGAGTATGCGAGTTCACTAGCTGGTAAATGTCGGGTATTTCGAGTGGGTGCAGCAAATGACGAAGCCGAACTTTGTGTTCCCTTCTGGGCACTACCGTTCAAGGAGCTAATGGCGATTTTCCCTGGGCGCCTCTCCGACCAGAATGAAGATTACATCCGAGCAAAAGTGTTGGACCAAAAGCGCGTGTCTGCTGCAGCAATCGGTGGACTTCGAGCAGAAGCAATCACAGCGGACAGCCCGATTCCATTTTCAATAAATCAATTGTGGTTCGATTTAGATAACTTCGAACGAATTACCTTCAAAGCCGACCGCACTACGTCAGAAGCAGTGATTGTTGCAGGTGATCCGACGACACTGAAATCGAACCTGTATCCCACAGCCGGACTCGGAAGCAGCGCTCCATTCTTGAACAATAAAGCAAAGGGCATTCTGGGTTTCTTGGACGGAATGAGGTCTCGTCTTCTCGACCAAAGCTACAATTTTCTTTTCCGCCCAATTGGATATTCGCCGGCGCTGAATGGCACGACGACGAACGACCTGCCGAAGTTGTTTTCAACTTGGTTTGGGCACGGGTTTCCGGTCGCGATTCTCGACCTTTCAGCGATCCCTTCCGAGATCATGCAGACGATTTCAGGCTGCATTCTGAAGATTATTTACGACGCACTTTACTGGGGCCAAAACACGCTTGTCGGAGGAAAAAGACAGCCGTTATTAGTAGTGCTCGATGAAGCTCACGCCTACCTGAAGGCAGGCGAGGATTCGATTTCGTCGCGAACTGTTCAGGCGATTGCGAAAGAGGGGCGAAAGTACGGTGTCGGTATGCTTCTGGTCACTCAGCGGCCGTCGGAATTGGACGAGACCGTCCTGAGTCAGTGCGGATCGATTATCGCATTGAGGATGACAAATACCCGCGACAAAGGACATGTTTCTTCAGCGATGCAGGATGAACTCCGCGAAATGGCAGACGTGCTCTCAAGTCTGCGAACTGGTGAGGCGATAGTCAGTGGTGAGGCTGTCCGCATTCCGTCCCGTGTGAAGTTCTTCCAAGCAGACAATGCGGTGAAGAGTTCCGACCCAATCGCATCAAAGTTGTGGGCGAATGCCCGACCAGATGTGACCATATACGAGACCAGCATCCGCAACTGGAGAAACCAATCATTCAACTAAGGAGACCATATGCCAATGCCCGACATGCAACCCGTCAGTTCATCAAACATCGCAGCGATCGGCTACGATGCAGAAAATCAAACTGTCTACGTTCAATTTCTGAACGGTTCAACATACGCCTATAAAGGTGTTCCTGAGCACGAATTTGAAAATCTGCGAACAGCTTCGTCCGTGGGTTCCTACCTCAATCGGAACTATAAGAACATTTACCCATACGAACGTGCGTAACGGTTCCGGCAAATTAACATGAGCCTCAACGAATCCATTGTCGAAGATGCCGCGCTCGGCTGGTTCGGTGAACTAGGCTACGCTATCGGACACGGACCGCACATGGCGCCCGGTGAACCAGCGGCGGAACGAAATGGATTTGGCGATGTGGTATTGGTCGATCGATTGCGTGAGGCAATACAGCGATTGAACCCAACCATCCCTGCGGAGGCACTGGACGAAGCTTTGCGAAAAGTGCTGCGGATCGCGACGCCTTCGCTCACTCAGACAAACCGCGCATTTCACAAGATGCTGCGCGACGGGGTTCCTGTGGAGTACCCGCGGCCAGACGGCTCAATGAAACATGACCAGGCCCGGCTGGTGGATTTCGGGGACGTGAAAGCGAACGATTGGTTCGCGGTAAATCAGTTTACCGTCATCGAGGCAGGACACAACCGCCGACCCGACATCGTCGTCTTCGTCAACGGCCTGCCTCTCGCCGTCATTGAATTAAAAAATGCGGCCGACGAAGAAGCCACGATTTGGAATGCCTACGAACAGCTCCAAACCTACAAGGCCGAGATCCCTTCGCTTCTTCACTACAACGAATTGCTGGTGGTGTCCGATGGTTCGCAGGCGCGCATCGGTTCGCTCACCGCGAATCAGGAATGGTTCAAGTTCTGGCGTACGGTCGATGGTGAGCACGACGCCCCGAAGACGAGTCACGAAATCGAAATCCTCATCCGAGGCGTTTTCGAGAAGCGCAAGTTCCTCGCTCTGCTCCAGCATTTCATCGTCTTCGAGGAAGACACCGAGAGCGATCGACTCCACAAGATTATCGCTGGTTATCACCAGTTTCACGCCGTCAACGCCGCCGTCGAGGAAACCGTGCGCGCCAGTGGGATGACGGATACCGTCGGTGATGTGAGCGAAGATCCTGGCGCCTACTGGGCAGGTCGGATGCATGGCGGCAAACCCGGCGACCGGCGGGCGGGCGTAGTCTGGCATACGCAGGGCTCGGGCAAAAGTTTCTCGATGCTCTTTTACGCGGCCCGCGTGGTTCGTCATGCGGCGATGCAGAATCCGACGCTCGTCGTGCTTACAGACCGCAACGACCTCGACGACCAGCTGTTCGGCCAGTTCCAACGTTGCCACGAAGTCCTGGGGCAGACTCCCGTGCAGGCCGAAGACCGCGACCAGCTGCGCGACCTGCTCAAAGTTGCCAGTGGTGGCGTGGTCTTCACGACGATCCAGAAATTTCTTCCAGAGAAGGGCGACAAGATGCCCGCGCTGTCGTCGCGCCAGAATATCGTCGTCATCGCTGACGAAGCACACCGCAGCCAGTACGGCCTGATCGACGGCGTCGCCCGCCACATGCGCGATGCGTTGCCCAATGCGTCGTTCATTGGCTTCACCGGTACGCCTATTGAAAAGAACGATGCGAACACCCGTGCGGTGTTTGGTGATTACATTTCGGTTTACGACATCCAGCGCGCTGTTGCCGACAAAGCCACGGTCCCAATTTACTACGAAAGTCGTATCGCCAAACTCAGTCTCAATGCCGCGGCATTGCCCAAACTCGACGCCGAGTTCGACGAAATCACCGAAGCCGAGGAGGAAACGAATCGCGAAAAGCTCAAAACAAAGTGGGCCGCGCTCGAAGCACTCGTGGGCGATCCGAAGCGGGTGAAACTTATCGCCGCCGATCTCGTACAACATTTCGAGCGCCGAAGGGAGGCGATGGATGGCAAGGCCATGATCGTTTGCATGAGCCGCCGCATCTGCGTCGATTTCTACAACGAATTGGTTCGGCTCCGTCCTGATTGGGCCGGTGCTGCGAGCGACAACACCGAATCCGAGAAGGCGAAATCGTGCGTGGTGAAAATCGTCATGACCGGCAGCGCGGACGACGGTCCTGACTGGCAGCCGCACATCCGCAACAAATCCCAGCGCCGCGCACTGGCAAAGCGTTTCAAGGACAGCAAAGATCCTTTCCGCATCGTGATCGTGCGCGACATGTGGCTCACTGGCTTCGATGCACCCTGCCTGCATACGATGTATGCCGACAAGCCGATGCAGGGCCACGGCCTCATGCAGGCGATCGCTCGCGTAAACCGAGTCTTCCGCGACAAGCCGGGCGGTCTCGTCGTCGATTATCTCGGCCTAGCTGATCAGTTGAAGCATGCGCTCTCCATTTACACCGAGAGCGGCGGCCAGGGAAATCCAGCCATCGACACTGCGCAGGCCATCGCCCTGATGCTCGAAAAACACGAGATCGCATCCGACATGCTTCACTGTCTGGCGTGGTCCGCCGCAGTCGGCGACCCCAAGAAAATCTACGCACTGCTTCCCGCCGCGCAGGAACACATCCTTGATCAACAAGACGGCAAGAAGCGGTTCGTGCAGGTCGTCACCGATCTGTCCCGTGCTTTCGCCCTCTGTGCCGCCAGCGATGCAGCGACGGCCATTCACGACGACGTGGCGTTCTTTCAAGCGATCAAGGCTGCGTTGATGAAGTCAGTCGGTACGTCGACAAAGACACCGAACCAACTCGATGCTGCCGTGCGCCAGCTCGTCTCGGGCGCGATCACCACGGACGGAAAAATCATCGACGTCTTTACCGCCGCCGGCCTGCCAAAGCCCGATATCTCCATTCTCTCGGATCAATTCCTCGCCGAAGTGCGTGGACTGAAACACAAAAACGTCGCTGCCGAACTGCTTGCCAAGTTGCTCAAAGGAGAGATCGCGGTACGAGCAAAACGAAACCTCGTGCAGAGCCGCCAGTTTTCGGAGCTTTTACAGCGCACGCTCAACGCCTACCACAACCGGGCAATCGCCACGCAGGAGGTCATCGAGGAGTTGATCAAACTCGCGAAACAACTCAGCGCCGCCGACAAACGCGGCGTCGATCTCAACCTGAGCGATGAAGAAATCGCCTTCTACGACGCACTCGCGACCAACAACAGCGCTAAGGAAGTCATGGGCGACGAAAAGCTCCGCGTGATCGCGACTGAACTCGTTACCGAGGTGAGAAAAAGCGTCACGACTGATTGGACGCTCCGTGAAGGCGCGCAGGCCAAAATTCGAGTAGTGATAAAACGAATACTACGACGCTTTGGCTACCCGCCTGATTTGCAAGACGCCGCCGTGAAAGAAGTCCTCGCCCAAGCTGCACTCCTGTGTGCCGACTGGGCAGCTTAACTAATCTATACCCCCTATGTCTACTACGCCTGCCCACCTGAGCATTGCCGATCAGAGGCAAATCGTCTATTCGTCGCTACTAAAATTCTCTCCAGAAACCGCATCACTACGTGATCGGGCCTTGGATCGCGTCGTGCTTGGAGCACTGCTCGGCAGTACAATTGAGAAAACGCTTCAACAGGGGGAAGTTCAGCGCAATCTTCATTTCCTGAAGAATGGTCCATCGATCCGTGATGCGGTTGTTCATGAAACACTCGACCGATTAATCCGTGATGGGAAAGTCGAAAAATCGGAGCATAAGAAACGCCGGGTGTTTTGGTTGACCAAGAAGGGTTCCGACGAAGTCAGTCACACTGTTGCAATGGCTGGGTCCCTGTTTGATGATGCGTTTAAGGAAATACTTCAAAATACGGGACAGTATTTTTCGGCTGAGCAGGGGGCTATGTTTTGTCGCTCTATAATCCTAGAGTGCTTTGCACGAATAGGCCGCGACCTCGCGAAAAGCGTCATTGATTCTTCCAGCAACGAGATCCATTTCACACAGAGTAGGATCTATGATGTGGTTCTGGCCGCTCTCGCGAAATCCTCTTTGGCACAAGACGCGAAAGATTCTCTTTGTAGTAGGATATATGCATTTTTCTGCAGTCGTTCTTCGGCCGCCACCCGCCTGAAATTTCATCTCACACAGGGTTTTTACTTCACAGAGTTACTCGGATTCGACTCCGGCGGTTTTAATCCTTTATCCGAACACTCATTCCAAGGGTCCGTCTTCTATCTGGATACGAATGTTTTATTACATGCAATCTTTGAGCATGGTGGCGACCATAATGCCTTTGGGGAAGTTGTAAGGTTAGCAAATAAAGTGGGCATCACGTTGGTGGCGACCCGCGCCACACTCGATGAAATTCGTAACACTGCGATTGAGCATATTGGGCAGATCAGGCAATTTTACGGACGATTGCCCGAACGCTTGACGGATAAAACGAAAGACAGCTTTTTTCTGTCCTATCAGTGGCATGTGGAGCAAAACCCTAACTTCACGCTAGACGACTTTCTGAATCGTTTCCTCAGCCTTGATACGTTGCTTCGAGACCAATGTAAGATTGAAATTGATGAACGAAATGTGGACGAAATTTTGGGTACGCAGACGCATGCCGGAGTTGAACAGGCTATCAATGCTGAATCCGATGCGGCTCACTATGATCGGAAATCACCGGCGATTCTTCGGCACGACGTATGTCATTTTGCCCTTATCGAAGCTGCCCGCGCAAAGAATCGGAAAACTTGGTTTTTAACGCAGGATCGTATTTTGATCAAAGCTGCGAAGCGGCTTGAGGACAAGGAATGGCCGGTTTGTTTTCCTCTCGTCGGTTTCCTTCATAGTATCTCACCATTCCTGACAACCACCGCTGAGGAGCAGCCTTTCAGTGAATTGCTTGGTGAGATTCTTGATCTGCAGATCACGAAGGACGGCGTCCTTTATGAGGCCAGCGAACTCGCACTAATCGCGGAGATGCACTCTGACGTGTTGGCTACTCCTGACGACCAACTTGTAATGGCGCTTGATTACGTGAAAACCAAGGAGCTCGACGGACAGCCATATAGCATTACCGACTACGGACGTGTTTCGCTTGGATTGAAGAAGTTCTTGGGGTGCAAGAAGGATGAGCAATTACGAGCGTTTGGGCAGGAACGGACACGACTGGAGTTGGCACAGCAGGAGGCTTTGCGGAAGCAAGATGAGGCGCTAAAAGCGGTTCAAAGCAGTTCTGTTGAGATTACAGGAATGCGTAATGTAATAACGGCGACTGAACGGGAAAAGGCCGAATTGGCTGCGAAACTCAGTGCGGTGACTGCGAGAAGTGTGGACCGAAGATCAGTTCTCAATGCAGGAATAGCGGGTGCTTTTGGTGTCGCAGCGTTGGTCGCCGCTATTTTTCGATCGGCAATTCTAGATTCATTGATCGGTGGATTTTCGAAGGACTGGCTAAGCAGGACTGCAACCGTCTACGACCTTGTTTTTTTGGCGGTTGTTCTGTGGTCAGCATCGGTACAGATTGAGCTCTTTGTTTCGACACCTCGAGCTCGACGCGTTGCTGATTATGGTGCCGCCATCATTGCTGTCGGCCTATTCATTTTCGTTGGTGGCCACGATGCTGGGCGATTAAACGAGGCCATTGATGTTGCAGTGAAGGCAATTGGCGCGGTGTATTTTCTCCGATTGAGTGGCAAACGCGCACAATCCTCTCAGCAACTAGGCTGATCAAGTGAGGACTGCTGTTCACGCCTTTGGCGCGTGTCTAATTCCGCTGGAGGTCACTGTTCCACAAACAGCCTGAAACCAGCCTCTGTTGCAGGGTCGCCAGTCAGCATCCCCGATAGCCAATTGCATGGCATCGATTTAGGAATTGCTTGCGCAATAACTCATTACCAACCGAACAGCTGCATGGTCGGTGTGGCGGGACTTGGGGCCTGCCAGGGTATGGAGGTGAAAGCACTCACTTTCCAATACCTAAGCTTACCCTAACTCAAACCCAGAAACGTCAGCGGAAATCAGACAGCGCGTCCAAAGAACAGAGTAACTATCGGACCGTTCGATTTATACTTTAATCAGGACGGCTCAATTCCCCGCAGCTTGCTGCGGGGATGGATGCAGCCCGCTGTCATCGGGGCGAAGCCCCTTTCTGTGATACCCCGGAGCTTGCTCCGGGGAGGGTTCTTACCGGTGCGGCTTCAATGCGCCAAATGAGCCTACAACGGAAGTTCAACGCCCTTGTGCCGTGGCAGCTTGAGCATCTGAGGGGTGCCATGTTTTTCTCGAAACAGCCCTCCAGTGTGCAGGCAGGCCTCACGAGGAGGATGCCTCGAATTCGACCAATCTTAACTCGCTCGTTTGTAGGAAAACAAACAGGCCCGAGAGGAGTCTCTCGGGCCTGTAGATTTTGTCCGGTTAGCAACATAATTAATGTCTCGGCGAAACGCCAAAACAACATAATTAATGTCACCGCCAACGGAATTAATGTCCGCCAACGTAATTAATGTCTCCGACCAAAGATCACCGGTACTCTTCGTTCGTGATCGCGTTGATGATTTTGAAGTTTTCGACGTGGTAGTTGAGGTCGGCGCGGAAGGCCAACTTCACACCGAACAACTTCTCCATACGCACCAAGAGCTCGGCGTCTTCGCTGCGGAGGCGGTCGAGGATCGAGGGGTGAACCAACACGCGGAGGGAATATTCCTTGCCGTCGTTGCGCATTTGCAGGCGGCGGACGACCGACGACAACTTGCGCTGCAACTCGACCGACATCGTGGTTGCGGATTTCACAATGCCACGGCCGCGGCAGTACGGGCAGTCGGTGTACAAGTTGCTCGAGAGCGACTCCTGTTGGCGCTGGCGCGTCATCTGCATGATGCCGAGCTGCGAGATCGGGAGGATGTGGTTCTTGGCTTTGTCTTCGGACATGGCCTGAACCATTTTCTCGTACACGGCGTTGCGGTGGCGGCGCTCCTTCATGTCGATAAAGTCCATGATGATGAGGCCACCGAGATTGCGCAGGCGGATCTGGCGGGCGATTTCCTGAGCGGCTTCGAGGTTCACCGCGTAGATGGTGTTCTTCTCGTCGCCGCCGCGGTTCTTGTGGGAGCCGGTGTTGACGTCGACGGCGATGAGCGCCTCGGTTTCGTCGATGACGATCTCACCGCCAGAGGGAAGAGGGACGCGGCGTTGGAAGGTTTGCTCGATCTGGCGCTCGATGTTGAAGCGTTCGAAGATCGGAATGTTGTCTTTGTAGACGGCGATTTTCGAGGCGGAGCGTTTGCTGATCTGGGCAACGAGCTTCTGCGTGCGAGCATGGTCCTCGGCGTTGTCGATGAGGACGCGGTCGACTTCCTCGGTGAGGAAATCGCGCACGGTGCGTTCGACGAG
>JAYTWC010000299.1:0-8319 GCA_043743635.1 Verrucomicrobiota bacterium
CCGGCCAGATCTACATGGGCATGCACAGCCCCGAAGTGAACCGCCTGACCTTCCCGACTTTCGATCCCCACTCCCGCCAGCCCGGCTACAAAGCCTGCGCCGTAACTGTGAAAAAGATCTAACGTCGCTGCTTCAGAAAACGCCAATCATACTGGGTTTCTGTACGCCCCTAAAATCGTTCATTTTAGCGGATAAAGTCCGGGCCCGTCGACCCAGTGCCCTTCGACCATCGCAATCGTCGGATTTTCGGGGATCCCGTGTTCATTGCGATGAATCTGCGCAACCAATGCGTCGACCGAATGACTCCCGATGGTCTCAAAAAGTTGATCAATGCCTGGTACCTCGGTGCCTTTCTCGTAATCGAGACAGACAAATGTCGTGTTGGCAGCGATCTTGGTTCCAAGTGCGGGTCGAAGGAAATCCCGCACCTGATGCGCATTGGCGACGACAACCGCATCAGGCCGGTGTTTTTCAAACCAAGTGCGAACTAAGCGCGTTCCTCCATCTTCAAGGAAAAGGATGGGAAGAATTTTCGACGGCGAGCGACGGAAATAGGCTCCACTATAGGAATGATTGGCCCGGAATTCCATGTCATGTGTCATGGCCAAACCAATGCGTCGGAAGCCGCGTTCCTCAAGCAGCGCAAACGTGCGCACTGCGTTGTCAAAATGGTGCGTCACGACTCGGTGAACGTGAGGCTCAACCACCGAATAGGTCATCGCAATCGCCGCAAATTGCGTCCAGTCCAGCAAGCTCCGATAGCTCGTTGGATCAACCGTAGGCGCAAGCAGAACGCCGGAAATTCCGCGAGCAAGCAGCGTGCGGGTGAGAGACCTCGATTTTGTGGCTGAAGCTCGCGCATCGATCACATCGAGATTATAGCCAAGGTGGGTTGCGCGAGCATGAGCACCATCAAGCAACCGCCGCACGAATTGTGCATCCAGCATGGTGAGTACGCCTAAATTTCCTCCCGATTTTAATTTCCGTTGAGAACGCAGATGCTGCATCAGATGGGTGAGCAACGGGTCGGGACGATAGCCAAGTTGATCGGCAATTTCGTGAATGCGTTTTCGTTCGCTCTCGGAAACCTCGGAGCTGTCGCGCAGCGCGTAGGACACCGTCATGACGCTGACGTGCGCCGCCGCCGCAATCATGCGAAGCGTTATCCTGCGGCGAGAGGAGGCATCGGATTTGGCGGCCATGAGAACGACAATGAAGTACAAAATGTATTTGGCCATCTTAACTGTACGTTACAGCTTCGAGGCAGTTGTGATTCTCGCGAAACGAATATCCATTGCGCTCACCCACTCGCAACGCCCTGCATTTCACCTCCCCTGCAGTTTGCTGCTCGTCCCCCTCATCACGCGTTCTCCGTTGTCTTCGCTTCTCTGAAACCCACGCAGCCCCCGCGCCGCGCACCACCAACGAGTCATCCAAAACACCTTCGGTCTGCACAACTCCAACACCACCATGATACCCACCAAATACCTCGCACCTGTCCTTGTCTCGTTCGGGCTTTTTACTCAAGTGCTCCACGGTCAAACAAGTCCCGCCACCCCCGCTACGACTGAAAACGAAGAACCCGTACTCCTCTCGCCCTTCCTCGTGTCCACCGAAGCCGCCGGGCGCTACCAAGCGACCGACGCCACATCTGGTACACGCATGCGCATACCACTGATGGATTCGAGCCAGAGCGTTTCGGTCATCACCCAGGAACTTATCGGAGACATTGGCGCAGGCCGCGTGGTCGATGCGGCAAAATACGTATCAGGCGTCACCGAATCAACCATTCCCAACGCCCAAGACCGCACCACCATCCGCGGGTTTCAAAATGATGGCGCCACTGTCGATGGGTTCGGCTACTTTTCTTTCGCAAATCTTGACCCCGTTCTCATCGAACGCGTCGAGGTCGTTAAGGGGCCGAACGCAATTATAGCACCCCAGGGCGTCCCGGGGGGAACCGTCAATAATGTTACAAAAAAGCCATTGTTTAAAAACCAAGGCTCCATCTCGTATCAAATTGGACGCTACTCTGCCAATCGGGCGGAGCTCGATGTCAATCGGGTGGCCGTCGCCGGCAAGCTGGCCGTTCGCGTCGTGGCCGCGGCGCAGGACGCTGACGACTACGGTGACAATAATTTCCACAAATCTTTTGTCGCAATGCCGATGTTCACCTATCGATTCGGCCCGAAGACAGAGCTCACCGTACAACTGGAAGCTTACAAATGGACGGCGCTCAATTTCAATGGCCTTCCTCTCGCCCTTGAAGTCGGGACCAACGATACCCCGCGGGTAATTGCCTCCGTCCCGCGCGATTATGTCGCACAGTCCAAAGATATCACGCGCGACCAGTCGGCAGTCCATGCCCGTGCGTTCTTCACCACAAGTTTCACGGAGGACTTTTCGATGCGGCTCGTTATGAATGCGATCAACTCGCACGCTGAATCGAAGCAGACCAATATCGGGGCCGTGGGATCCAACTCGGTCACGGGCACTCAGCAAGTGACCATCTTGAATCCACAGACCGGAACGTTTGTATGGAATGGTGTGACCGTTCCCAATCCGCTCTTTAGTCTGGGTGGTAACGTCAATGACCAGCATCGCGAATATTTCGATCTGAACAATGACTACTTGTACGAATTGAAAAATGGTTCGGTCAAATGGACCGTCATCGGAGGTCTGGCCGTCAATTACGCTGCGACACTCAACGAAAAGGTCCAAAACTACACTTTCTTGACGACCCCGGCCCAGACGACCTTGCCGCTGGCCGTTCGTGAGCCCTACACTTTAACTAACTTTACAGGCCTAAACACCCGCCACTTTCGCAACGTACAGTTCTATCTCTCGCAGCAGTTTGGTTTCTTTGACAACCGCCTGCTCGTCAGCGGCGGCATTTCGCGTAATTACTATCTTTCCGAAAACCTCAACCTGCTGGAACCCGCCAATCCAGCGACGGGCATACCCAATGGCGCGCGCCTCAATGTAAAGCCGAAGGTCTGGCTTCCGTCGGCCGGCGCCGTCGTGAAAATCAATAAGAACATCTCCCTGTACTACGGATTTGCCAAACAGGCGACGGCTATCAATCCCAACCTCGCTAGAAATACCACGACTGGAGTCGTGTACAATAGCAACGCCTTCGATCTTCAATCCAGCGTGCAACATGAGGTCGGCATTCGTACGCAACAATTCAACAACACGCTCTACGCGACGCTCAGCTTCTTTGATATTCACCAGAACAACTTCTCGATTCCAAATCCATTGAACAGTGCCGTTCCCTCACCCGTGCCACCAGCTCCGCCTTTGTTCTTTGACCGTGTTGCGCGCGGCACCGAACTCGAGGTCAAGTACGCCGTCACAAAGGAATTCTCTCTCGTTGGCAGCGGCACCGTCATGACAAACCGCGATGCCAACAATATGCCGTTCCGCGGCACGGCTGAACAAGCAGGCGCACTCTGGGCCAATTATAGCTTCGCAAAAGGTTCGACCCTGCAGGGCCTTTCCGCCGGTCTCGGCTTCGACTATATGAGCAAGCGCGCAGGTGACAACACCGGCGGTGCAACCTCCGCGAGCACACCGGCCAATGTCATCCGCCAGCAGCCGTCGTTCTGGCTGCCCGCCCGCACCCTGGTCAATGCGAACATTACCTATCAATACAACGAGGCTTGGAAGGCCCAGCTGAATATTGATAATTTGCTAAACAAAGAATATATCCAATCGTCAACCGGCCGCACCAATCTCTGGGCGGGCGCGCCGATCAACGCGCGGCTCAAGGTGACGTTCTCCTTCTGATTTGTTTCGGGGACAGGGACTCGTCGTAGGACGACTCCCGCGCCAGCGCCGTCATGATCGGATCTTACAATATCATGACGGCGCTTGGCCTTTGCCAGACCGTGCAGCGTCGTTTAAGCAACAAGACTCACTCGCTTTCCTTCAACGCTCGCGCGGCCGCTTCTACCCCCTCCACCCCATGCCCACTCTTTCCACCGAAACCCCTGTTGCCCGAACCGACGACTATGTTCCGGTCAGGGAGAAGATTGGATTGGGCGCGGGCAAAGTCGTCGTGGAAGGCAGTCATCTGACGCTCCACGTTTTGGTCAGCCCGATCTATAACGTAACGATGGGCGTGAACCCGGCACTGATCAGCACGGTCGTGTTTATTCAGCGCTTTTGGGACGCTATGCTCGATCCGGTCGTCGGGCAGTTCTCCGACAATTTTCGTTCACGCTGGGGACGGCGCCTGCCACTCATGGCGGCCTCGATCCTCCCGCTCGCCCTGCTTTTTGGTGCGCTGTGGTGGTTCCCGCGACAAGCAACCGAGCACGGACTTTTTTTGCATCTGTTGATTGTTTCGCTCGCCTTCTATGTGGCACATTCGCTTTTCGCAATGCCGCTCGCCGGGCTCACCCTGGAGGCAACCGACGATTATCACGAGCGCACCCGGCTGGTCGGTATCATGCAGACCTTCGGCTTCGCGTTTCAAATTTTGAGCCAATGGCTTTTCCCTCTGACGCAGTCATCGTTCTTTCCTGATACGCTCAGCGGTTTGCGCTGGGTGACAGGCGGCTGCGCCGGCGTTTTCCTCGTGGCCGGACTGGTGCCGGTTTTTTTGTGCCGAGAACGGCACTACAAGCGCGTGGCGGCTCACCAACCCAAACTTCCGCTTTTCGCGAGCCTGCGCGTCGTGAGCCAGAACCGCCCGTTTCTCACTCTGCTCGCGGCGCGTTTCGTTGTGAGCTTCAGCTACAACATCGTGAGCATGCTGGCCTTCTACATGAACGTTTATTACGTCTTCGGCGGCGACGTAAAAGGTTCTGCCGTCGCCTTTGGCTTTGTCGGGTCGGCCTATCACGTGGCCGCGATTCTCGCGTCGCTCGCTCTGTACCCGTGGCTCACAAAACGACTCGGAAAAAAACGTGTTTTCCAACTCGCCGCCGGCGTACTCATGCTCGGCTGCCTCTCGAAATTGGTTCTCTACCAGCCAGGTCAACCTTGGCTCCAACTCCTGGTTACAGGTGCCAATGGACTCTCGAGTTCCGGCATGACGTTGATGGCCGGGGCCATGCTGGGCGACATCGCCGACTACGACGAATGGCAAACAGGCCTCCGCCGTGAAGGGTTGTTTGCATCGGTGCTCAGCTGGTTCGACAAAGCCGGCATGTCCTTCGGCGCGTTGCTCGGTGGTTTCGTCCTCGTCTGGATCGGCTTCAACGCGAAACTCGGCGCCCAAACACCACGCACCCTCGAGCTGATGAAATTCAGCTATTTCCTCGCTCCTTTTATCGGCGCGCTCATCGCACTTTTCCTGATCAAGCGCTACGAACTCAGCGAAGCCAAGTCGTACGAAATCAAACAGGCCCTCGCGTTGCGACGCGCAACTCAAAAGTCGGCCGAGGAGCCATTTCAAACCAATCCTTAAGATTTTATGCACGGAGCCAATTTAACACCAGGCCGCTTTGAGGGCCGACCAGCCATCGACCGCCAATTCTGCGACGAAGCAATTCGCTTCGTTCTCAGCAAAATAGCTGCGAATATCGAGGTCTTCGGCGATGCTTTTCCAGCTCCAGTGAGCAAGGGGAATTTTTATTCCACCATTCCGAATGATTATTGGACTACGAGTTTTTGGACTGGAATGCTCTGGCTGGCTTATGAGGTGACCGACGAGCAGAAATATCACCACCTCGCTGAGCGACATCTCGAAAGTTTCAAACACCGCCTCGAGGCCAGAATTGCCACAGACACACACGACCTCGGTTTTCTTTATATCCTGTCATGCATGGCTGGATACAAGCTCACCGGGCAACCGGGGGCAAAAGATACCGCCCTCGCTGCGGCCGATCTGATGATGACCCGCTATTTCGACAAAGCCGGAATCATTCAAGCATGGGGCAACTTGCATGACCCAGCAGAACGCGGCCGCATGATCATCGACTGCTGTATGAACCTGCCGTTGCTCTACTGGGCCACTCTCGTTACCGGAAAACCGGAGTACCACCGAGCGGCCCTTCGCCATGCCGAACAATCCGCCACCTACCTGGTGCGCCCTGACGGAACCACTTACCACACATTCTACATGGATACAGAAACCGGTGAACCCCGGTTTGGACGAACCAATCAGGGCTATTCTGACACCTCATGCTGGTCACGCGGGCAAGCGTGGGGTATTTACGGTTTTGCGCTGAGTTATTCTTATACGGGTGAGTCCTCGTTCCTTGGTCTCGCCAAACGGCTCGCCGATTACTTTCTCGACCGTCTGCCGGCTGACTCGGTCTGCTACTGGGATCTCATCTTCACCTCGGGTGATCAAGAACGCGACAGTTCAGCTGCGGCGATTGCCGCTTGCGGTTTGTTCGAGTTGAATAGGCATCTGCCGCTCACCGATCCCGATCGAACCCGTTACGAAAACGCCGCATTGGAAATACTCCGGTCACTCGCCGACAATTATACGTCGAAAACGGATCCCAAAAGTAACGGCATTCTTTTGCACTCCGTATATGCAAAAACCGCAAATCGAGGCGTGGACGAGTGCAGCATTTGGGGTGACTACTTCTATTTCGAAGCCCTGGTTCGCGCGAGTCGGAGCTGGCGGCCCTATTGGTGTTCCTGACATACATGAGCGTTCCTCATTTTCCATGAAGGTCACGCCATTAAAATCCATCGCGCCCAAACTGCCCAACGGAATACTCTACGGGGGAGATTATAATCCTGAACAATGGCCCGAGGAGATCTGGCTCGAGGACGCGCGCCTGATGCGCGACGCCGGCGTAAACCTCGTGAGCGTGGCGATTTTTGCATGGGCAAAACTGGAACCGCGGCTAGGCGTTTTCACGTTTGAGTGGCTCGACCGAATTATCGATTTGCTCTGGAAGCACGACGTGTCCGTGTGTCTAGCCACCGCGACCGCCTCCCCGCCGGCCTGGTTTTCGCGCGCCCATCCTGAGAGCTTGCCCGTCGACGAGAGTGGCGTGCGGATGTCGATTGGTTCCCGTCAGCACTATTGCCCAAACAGCCGTGCCTACCGCAAGGCCTCCGCCCGACTGTGCATAAAACTTGCCGCTCGCTACGCTGCGCACCCGGCCGTGGCGCTTTGGCATCTAAACAATGAAGTGGGATGCCATTCGCACACCTGCTATTGCGACACCTGCGCGTCAGAATTTCGCGCGTGGTTGAAAAACCGATACACGACCCTCGAAGCGCTGAACGATTCGTGGGGCACTGCCTTCTGGAGCCAGGCCTATGGCGAATGGGACGAGATCATGCCTCCGCGCAAAATGCCCACGTTTCGGAATCCAGGCCAGACGCTCGACTACGCGCGTTTCATGAGCGATTCGATGCGCGATATCGTCGTGGGCGAAATCGCCGCGCTGCGTTCCGTTGCTCCTGACGCCAAGGTGACGACCAACGGCATGAATTTTCACCGACCCACCGACTATCAGGAATGGTTCAAGCACGTCGACATCGCCGCGTGGGATTCCTACCCCGACCCTGCTGTTGGCCACTCGGAAATTTGCGCCGCCGCGTTCAACCATGATCTGTTTCGCTCCGTGCGTGGCGGCCAGCCCTTCATCCTCATGGAGCAGGTGACGTCCCAGGTGAACTGGCGTCCGACGAACGTATTGAAAAAACCAGGACAAATGCGGGCCTTGAGCTATCAGGCGGTCGCGCATGGTGCGGATGGCGTGATGTTTTTTCAGTGGCGTGCGGCAAAGGCCGGCGCCGAAAAATTCCACGGAGCAATGGTGCCTCATTTTGGGACCAAAAACAGTCGCGTCCACGCCGAGGTGCACGAACTCGGAGCTGAACTTAAAAAACTGCAACCGCTCCTCGGCGCGCGTACCTGCGCCCGCGTCGCGCTGATCGTGAGCTGGGAAAACCGCTGGGCGTTGGAACTCGAATCGAAGCCCATGCAGTTTGACTACACCTCCATCGTTCTCGCGTTTTATCGGGTCTTCTGGGAGCTAAATATCGCGGTGGATATTGTTCACCCGAACCAATCGCTTGTCGGCTACGATGTCGTGGTGGCCCCGGCGCTGTATCAGCTCTCCCAAAACCAATCCGAATCGCTTCGCTCATTTGTAAACGGCGGCGGCACGCTTCTGATGAGCTATTTCAGTGGCGTAGCCGATGAACGTGATCACATCTGGCTCGGCGGCTATCCCGCGTTGCTGCAGGACGTGCTCGGGCTGGCGGTCGAAGAATGGCAACCACTGCCGACAGGCGCTAAGCAGACCCTGCAGATTGAAGGCGAACCAACCGCCATTCCCTGCTCAGAGATGTGCGAACTGGTTCACCTCCGTGGTGCCACCGCCCTCGCGACCTACA
>JAYTWC010000300.1:0-2009 GCA_043743635.1 Verrucomicrobiota bacterium
GCCTGCGGCTGCTTCGGTAGTGTCTCAATTTGATTTGTCATTGCGAGCCCGGCGAAGCCGGGCGTGGCAATCCAGCTGGATTGCTTCGTCGCTGCGCTCGTCGCAATGACAACAAAAAATCAAACTGAGACACTACCGCTGCTTCGCCTTCGATTCCCGCCAGCCGCGCCAAAGTTCAATGACGATGGGAAGCACCGAGAGAAAGATGATGGCGAGGATCACGAGCTTGAAATTCTTCTGCACGAACGGCTGGTTGCCGAACCAGAAGCCGGCATAGGTGAAGAAATAGATCCAGACGAAGCCGCCGATGATATTGTAGGAGATGAAGCGCGAGTAGGTCATCTTGCCGACGCCGGCGACGAACGGCACGAAGGTCCGCACGATGGGCACGAAACGCGCGAGGATGATGGCGCGGCCGCCGTATTTCTCAAAAAATGCGTGAGCTCGCTCCAGATGGCTTTTGCGGAGAAACATCGAGTCCTCGCGTTTGAAAACCGCCGGCCCGAGCTTCGCTCCAATCCAGTAATTGAGGGTGTCGCCGATGACCGCCGCGACAAAGAGCAGCAGGGCCAGCAGGTGGACGTTGAGCCCCGTTTCGGGCTTGGCGCAGAATGCTCCGGCCGCGAAGAGGAGCGAGTCGCCCGGAAGGAACGGCGTCACGACCAGGCCGGTTTCCGCGAAGATGATCAGAAAAAGAACCGCGTAGGTCCAAGTGCCGTAGTCCTTGATGATCTCGGCGAGATGGGTGTCGATGTGCAGGACAAAATCGACGAGCTTTTTGATGAGGTCGATCATGAGAGATGCGGGCGGCGGGCGGGAGCTGGGCAAAAAAAAGGCAGGCAGCGGAACTGCCTGCCCAAAGGGAAGAGAGACCGACTCAGACGTCGGGCTTGGTCTTGCGCAGACCCTGCACGCGATCGCCGGCCTTCCACTGACCACGCTTCCGGAGCAGGTCGATGCGCTCGAAGCGCTTCAAGACGTTGCGTTTGACGACGAGACCGGAGGAGCCTTGGAGGCTTTTGTGCTGTGACATGGCTTTGAAATTGGGTGTTTGTGACTCTTTAAGGGGGCGGAGTGCTAGAGTTCGCCCCTGCCCATGACAAGTATTTTTCTCCCACGTGATCAGCCCGCACGACAATCCACTCCGGTGTCTCGTAGGGATGCGCACTCAAGACGTGGACTTCTAGTTCCATGAGCCGCTCCGGCAGACACTTGAACATCAGACGAAATTCCTCGCTGGTTTCGACTTTGCCGCTCCAGCGGTAGTGCGAAGTAACCGGGCCGTCGATTTGCACGCAGACCGCCAGACCGAGCTCCACCGAACCGGCCGCGAGACGGTCCGCGTCGGCGCGTTGGGCTACCGTGGTCCAAGCGACAAACATCGTGCAAAGCTCCGGCCCGCCAAGCTGTCGCGCAAGCTGGGAATTCGCTATTGACGGGCTCCGAGGCACTCGTTGCCCTTGCCGATTTTCAACCCGGAGTTTCCGACCTTCCATGCGAGACGACTACATCAGAGACGCCCTGAAGACGATCAACGACCCGAACATCCTCATCAACGTGGTGTCCCGCCGCGTGAAGCAGCTCAAGCGTGGCAACCGTCCGCTCGTCGAGTCGCTCGAGAAGCTTTCGGCCGAGGATACCGCCCTGCGCGAAGTCATCGAGGGCAAGATCAGCCACGAACTCGCGACCTGAGCGCACGCGGCGTTTGCAACTTGGGGCGGCCCTGTTCTGCTGTGCAGAAACAGGCCGCCTTTTTTGTCGCCTGTTCCTGCCACTTAAACCCTCCCCTTCCTTTTCACCATGGCCGCGCAAAAAAAAGATGCCGCACGATTTTCCGAGATTCGGAATTCGAAGGCGCTGCGCGACTACACGGTCGACGAGCGGTTTGAGGCTGGCATCCAGCTCCGCGGCACCGAGGTGAAGTCGATTCGCGCGGGGAAGGCCCAGATCAGCGATGCCTTCGCCCGCGTCGAGAAGGGCGAAATCTGGCTGCACAACGCGCACATCGA
>JAYTWC010000301.1:0-10862 GCA_043743635.1 Verrucomicrobiota bacterium
TCTGAAAACTATATTCCCAACGCCGTGGCTGGCGACGGCGACGTGAAATATCACCTCGGTTACGAAGCCATTCTCGACACCGCCTCTGGCAAAAAAGTCGAAGTCCGCCTCGCCGCCAATCCCTCCCACCTCGAAATCGTCAACCCCGTGGTCGAAGGCAAAGCCCGCGCCCGCCAGCGCATCCGTGGCGACACCGCTGAACGCCGCAAGGTATTGCCTTTCCTGATACACGGCGACGCCGCCTTCGCCGGTCAGGGCGTGGTCGCGGAGACACTCAACTTCTCCCAACTCGCTGGCTACAAAACCGGTGGAACACTGCACTTCGTCATTAATAACCAAATTGGTTTCACCACGCTGCCGAGCGACTCGCGCTCAACCCGCTACTGCACCGACGTCGCCAAGATGATCGACGCTCCCGTCTTCCACGTAAACGGAGACAACGCCGAAGCGGTCTGCCATGCCACGCTGCTCGCCCTCGAGTTCCGCATGAAGTTCAAACGCGACGTCGTGATCGATATGTATTGCTACCGCAAACACGGCCACAACGAAGCTGACGAACCTGCCTTTACCCAACCCACTCTCTACAAGAAAATCGCAAACCATCCGCTCATCTCCACGATCTACACGGAGAAACTCATCACCGAAAATTCGCTCACCCAGGCCGACTCCGATGCGATCAAGGCCGAATATACCGCCGCCATGGAGGCGTCATTCACAAAGGCCAAGGCCAGCGAAGCCGAAAAAGCCAAGCGCGATCCCGCCGAAAAATTCCGCGGCTCCACTGCGATTTTCCAACCCGTTTACCAACACACGCCCGTACAAACCGGCGTCGATCCCGCCCTCCTGGAAAAATGTGTGCAAGGCCTCTCCAATGTTCCGACGAACTTCAAGGCCAACCCCAAGATCAAGCGCTTGCTCGAAACCCGCCTCCACGCCTACAAAGAGGGTGGCCCAGTCGACTGGGGCTTTGGCGAAACGCTCGCGTTCGGCACCCTCCTCCTCGAAGGCATTCCGGTCCGTCTGAGCGGCCAGGACTGCGAGCGCGGAACCTTTAGCCACCGCCACGCCGTTCTCTACGATCACGAAACTCGCGAGCGATACGTCCCCCTCCTGCACCTCGCCGAAAAACAGGAACGTTTCTGCGTCTACAATTCGCTCCTCTCCGAAGCCGCCGTGCTCGGCTTCGACTACGGCTACTCGCTCGACTACCCGCGCATGCTCTGCATCTGGGAAGCCCAGTTCGGCGATTTCGCCAACGGCGCCCAAGTGGTCATCGACCAATTCATCGTCTCCTCCGAATCGAAGTGGCAACGCAACAGCGGCATCGTCTTACTCCTGCCCCATGGTTATGAAGGTCAAGGCCCGGAACACTCCTCGGCCCGTCTCGAACGCTTCCTGCAATCCTGCGCCGAGAACAATATCCAGGTCGCCAACCTCACGACCCCCGCTCAAATCTTCCACGCCTTGCGCCGTCAGATGCACCGCGACTTCAAAAAGCCGCTCATCATCATGTCGCCTAAATCCCTCCTGCGCCACCCCGCGGCCGTTTCGCGCATCGATGAATTCACCTCCGGTTCCTTCCAGGAAATCATTGACGACCCAACGTCTCCCACCAAACCCACTCGCGTCATCCTTTGCTCCGGCAAGGTTTACTACGATCTCGTTGAATATCGCGAAGCCCATAAGATCACCGACACCGCGATCATCCGCGTCGAACAACTCTATCCGCTCCATCGCAACCGCCTTTCCGAACTCGTCGACAAGTACGGCCGCGACCACCGTCTGATCTGGTGTCAGGAAGAACCCCAAAATATGGGTGCGTGGACCTATATCGCGCCACAAATCGAGGAGATTTTCGGTCGCAAAGCCACCTACGCCGGCCGCGACGCCGGTGCCTCACCCGCCGTCGGAGCACTCGCTATCCACAAAATTGAGCGTGCGGCCCTGCTTCAAGACGCTTTCAATCTCTAAAACCCCTCCCTCTTCCCATGGCTCAAATCGACATCAGAATCCCCCCGATGGGCGAATCCATCATCAAAGGTGTACTCGCCAAATGGCATGTCCAAAACGGCACCTTCGTCAAAAAAGACCAGCCTCTCTTCGAGCTCGAAACCGACAAAATCACCTCCGAAGGTATCGCTGAAGTGGGCGGCAAAATCACGCTCAAAGTCGCCGCTGGTGCCGAAGTGAAGATCGGCCAGTCAGTCGCAACGATCGAAACGTCCATCGCCGACACCGCCTCGGCCCCGCCGCCCATCGTCGCCGCCCCACCCGAGCTGCGCCTGCCCATCCCCCCGTCCGTCCGCCGCCTCGCCGCTGAATCCGGCATCGACCCCGCCCAACTTACCGGCACCGGCAAATCCGGCCGCGTCACCAAAGGCGACATCATCGCAGCATCGGAAATAAAATCCGGAGTTACACCCACACCATTCCCCACCCCAACGGCCACACCTTTCCCTGCTCCTACTCCGGCCCCCGTTGTTGAAGTTTCAACGCCCAAGCCGGAAACTCCTCCCCCCGCCGCGCCTTCCCTTTCCTCAACACCGCCCATACCTGCCTTCGAGCGTCAGACTCGCAGGAAGATGTCTCCCCTTCGCCAGCGCATCGCGCAGCGCCTCGTCTCCGCTCAGCACGAAGCCGCCATGCTCACCACGTTCAACGAGGTCGACATGTCCGCCGTCATGGCCCTCCGCGCCAAATACCAGGACGACTTCGTCAAAAAGAACGGCCTCAAGCTCGGCTTCATGTCGTTCTTCACCAAAGCCGTTGTCAACGCGCTGAAAGAAGTGCCCGGCATCAACGCCCAGATCGATGGCGACACCATCATCCAGAACCATTACTACGACATAGGCGTCGCTGTCTCCACAGAGAAGGGCCTCATGGTCCCGGTCATCCACGGCTGCGACACGCTCAGCATGGCCGATATTGAAAAATCGATCGCCGACGCCGCCAAACGCGCCCGCGACGGCAAAATCACCCTCGCCGACCTCGACGGCGGCGTCTTCACCATCACCAACGGAGGCACCTTTGGCTCGATGATGTCCACGCCGATCATCAATTCCCCACAAAGTGCCATCCTCGGTCTCCACGCGATCAACGACCGCCCGATCGCCGTCAACGGCCAGGTTGTCATTCGTCCGATGATGTATCTGGCGCTCAGTTATGACCACCGTCTCGTCGATGGCCGCGAAGCCGTCACCTTCCTCGTAAAAGTAAAACAAGCAATCGAAGACCCCGCCCGCCTCCTCTTGGCAATCTGATCACCTCTTTCTCATTCCTCTTTATCTTTCTCTTCATCCCTCGGGCTCAAACGAGAGAAAGAGAAAGATAACGAGAAAGAATATGAGACTCCTCCCCCATGTCTTCCCCCTCTACCGCTCCTATTCCGCTCACCTTCGACCTCATCGTGATCGGTGCGGGCCCCGGTGGCTACGTCTGCGCCTTCCGCGCCGCCCAACTCGGCCTCAATGTTGCGCTCATCGAAAAACGGGCGACCCTTGGCGGCACCTGCCTTAATGTCGGCTGCATCCCCAGCAAGGCACTGCTCCATTCAACCGAACAGTTCGCCTTCGCCAAAAATCACGCCGCTGAACATGGCATCAAACTCGGCCCCGTCTCCTTCGACGTCGCCACCATGTTGAAGAAAAAAGACGGCGTGATCGCCAAGCTCACCGGTGGCATCGCCGCCCTCGCCAAGGCCCGCAAGGTCACCGTCATCACCGGCACCGCCTCCTTCGTTTCCGCTAACGCGCTCAAAGTTGAGACCGCCGGCCCCAACGGTCCAAACCAAGTACTCACCGCCAAAAACATCGTCATTGCCACCGGCTCTGCCCCGGTCGAGCTGCCCTTCATGAAATTCGACGGCGAAACCGTCGTTTCCAGCGATCACGCCATCGGCTTCCACACCGTGCCCAAACGCCTCGTCGTAATCGGTGGTGGTGCCATAGGTCTTGAGCTTGGTTCGGTCTGGGCGCGCCTCGGTGCCGATGTGACCGTCGTCGAATTCCTACCCAAAATTATCGCCGCCTACGACGACGACATTGTGCGCAATTTCACGCGCCTGCTGCAAAAACAGGGCCTCAAGATTGAGACCGGCACCAAGGTCACCGGCCTCAAAAACGACGGCCTCATCAGCATCCTCAAAGCCGAACGCGACGGCAAACCACTCGAATTCCTCGCCGACAAGGTCCTCGTCGCCGTCGGCCGTCGGCCCTACACTGACAATCTCGGTCTCGAACGTGCTGCCGTCGTCCTCGACGAAAAGAAACGGATCAAGGTTGACGACCATCTCCGTACCTCCACGCCCGGCATTTGGGCCATCGGTGATGTCGTCGCTGGACCCATGCTTGCCCACAAGGCCGAAGAAGACGGTGTTGCCGTTGCCGAATGGATCGCGGGCAAGGCCGGTCACATCGACTGGGACCTCATGCCCGCCATCGTTTATACCGATCCCGAAGTTGCTGCGGTGGGCCTCGGTGAAGACGCCGCAAAGGCCAAAGGCATCGCCGTCAATATTGGCAAGTTCAACTTCGCCGCCAATGGTCGCGCCATCGCCGCCGACGCCACGGACGGCTACGTCAAAATCATCGCCGACGCAAAAACCGACCGGATCCTCGGCGCCCAAATTCTCGGACATGGCGCGGGCGAACTCATCAGCGAAATCGTCACCCACATGACCTACGGCGGCAGCGCCGAAGACCTGGGCCGAACCATTCACGCGCACCCAACCATGAGCGAAGCCATCAAGGAAGCAGGCCTCGCCGTCAGCAAAAGCGCCCTCCACGGGCTCTAATTCTAAGCACGCTGAAAGCAAAAAGGCCGGACTTAAAAAGTCCGGCCTTTGTCATGCCAAAATCGTTTTCGCTTACTTGCTGATATCGGCCAACATCGCGTCGAGCGTCGTGTAACCAGCGAGCAGTTTGCTTGCAGCAGCACAACGTTCCTTCGAGGCAAGTGCGGTGTTTTCGGCGAGGAAAATAATGTAACTCGCGATATTCTTTGAGAAGTTCAGGCGGCCTTCTTCACTGATCGAATAGAAACGTTCACGCTGCTTATAACCAGCAGGCGAATGATCGCCCAGCGCGCTCTTTTCGGCCTTGCCGCCGCCTGCTAGGACGAAGAGGAAGTTATATTCAAACCAGAACATATTCTCAGGGCTAACAGGAAGTGAATCAAGCGCAGCGCGAACCGTGGCCTCGCTGGTAAAAACCTCGGTCGGTTTGCCGGACTTGCTCAACGCATCGACCACAAAGATGCGTGCCATCTTTTGCTCGGTCGCATCGGCACTGAAGACACCCTTAATCGCAAGTTCGACGGTGAACTGATACCAGTCCTTCCAGAGCGCCTGGTCAGCAGCGTTCTTCGAAGCAAAGAGCGCCTTGCCCATTTCGTAGGTATACCGTCCGCTCGTTTTGATCTCCAAATGACTGCCGGTGACGGCGCCCATGACCTGATAATTCTCGGCGGATTTTCCGGAACCGGAATGGAACCCAATGCTAGAACCAAACTGCTTACAAACGTTCCACTGCTTCTCGATGAGCGTCTTAAGCGCAGCATTGTCGGGATACGGCATGTTCTTTTGAAAACCAAAGGCCGGCGCAACAAAGCTGACCTTCATGCCGAGCGCATCACACAACGAAAGCATCGCGGCAGTCGTCTCAGGTGTCGTGAGGCCGGGCAGTTCGTCGATCGAAAGCTCACGTAGATATTCGCAACCGACCTTCGTCGTGAACAACTTCGCACGGGCGGCGGCATACTTCTCGTCGCGCACCTTCATCTTCTTCACGCCAGGCCAGACGTAGGCCAGCAATTTGGCGAGATCGGACTCGTTAACCGTGAGGCCGATCGATGCCATGCGAGTTTTGACGGTGGCAACCAGTTCGGCCGGAACATTTGCTTTGACCCAAGCGGCGGCGTCAGCAGGAACCTGCGTCTGAGCGAACTCAGGCGAAAGATCAAAAGTGATATAGCTCGCAAGCACACAGCCGGTGACAAGCTGGTCTTCGCGCACGTCAAACTTGCCGCCGATCGGCTGATGGTCGGCGTTGAAGCTCCAGGCAAGCCCAAGGCGATGAAATCCAGTCTTCAGCTTGGCCATCACGCAGCCGTGACTCATGCCCTCAACGCTCTGGCCTTGGTGACCTTCAGGCACATTGGTGCCGATGAAAGGAAACGGAACCGAGTCGAGCTTGCCTTCCAGCATCGCGTTGACGTCGTAAACCAGCTCACGAGGAATGGAGTTCTGATTAGCAGTCATTCCAATTCCAAGAGCACTCATGGCCCAATCCACCGCCGGCCAATGCAATGCCGTTAAACGCGCACCGATGCCGAGCGTGCTCTGACCGAGTTTCTGCCCGGCCGTTGGGAAAATCGTCGAAGCAGGATTTGCCTCCTGTATCAAATTTTTCAATACGAGAAGATTGGCAAAACTCGCCGGGAAAGCAGCGCCGCCCGTGATCTTTACGCCTCCGGCCAGGACACCAAGGCCGTCGCCCGACTTGGGCTCCAATTTCCACGCGCAATCACCTGTAACCGTATCCTCAAGCACCGTCCACTTTCCCGCCGCCGTTTCAAAGCTGCTTTTCGGCCAAACTTTGATTGCCGAACCATTCACTAGTTTCGCACTGAGAGCCGGCCAATCGAGACAGAAGTCGGGGCTGACACAGGGGTTGCTAACAATGCGGAGGTTATTTTGGAGTAGGAATTGATTGATGGTGATCATGGGGAACACCGTTCAATACCGGCAGCTCGATTGGTGCGAGACAAAATTAAGACACGTGTGCTTTTTTCTGAAAACACGGCGGATTTTACACCCAAAAGCTTTACCGATATTTACTGGTAAAGCACCAACCCATGCATCCAGCAATGGCTTAGACAAAGAAAATAAAAACCTCGCAGGCTTAACCCGCATCGAAGAGGGCTTTGGCTTGTTCGAGCGCGGCCTTGCGGCGCTTTTCGAACGCTGCCGTACTATCAGCAAATTTCTTTTTCTCCTCCTGGAATCCGGCAACCTCGGCCTCCCAGAGACTACGCTCCTGGGCAAACTTTGAGGCTTCCTTCTTCAGGCGACCTTCTTCGACTTGAAGCTTCGACTCGATATCAGCGAGTTCGGCTTCCTTCTTGGCGAACGCTTTGCTGGCGGCATCGACCTTGGCGAGATCGGCCTTGAGCTTGGCCTGCGAGGCTTCGACTTCGGCGCCGATACGCTCGATTTCGTCCTGCTCGGCTTTGACCTTGGATTCCATCGCCTTAATTTTTCCTTCGGTCGCAGCGATGCGTTCCTGATCAGCCTTCAACTTCTTCTCAGTCTGCGCCACGGTCATGCGTGCCATCTCGGTCTCTTCCTCGGCGGCAGCACGTTCTTTTGCTAACTGTGCCTTATCCTTTACGATCGCATCGCGACCCGTTCGAAGTTCCAGCTCAACCTTTGCCTTGGCTTCGTCGGCAGATTTTTTCGCCGCAGCCTGCTCGGTCGTGAGCTTTTTCTTTTCAGCTTCAAGGTTAGCGAGATTTTCTTCCAAGTCGGACCGTTCCGCCAGAAGTTTTTGTTCATTCTTCTTCAGCGTGGCCCGCTCGGTGGTGATGGCCATCTCGAGATCGGCAAGTTTCGCCTGTTCTTTCTCTGCCTCATTTTTAGCTCTGGCGACAAGTGCGGCCGCTTCGTTTTTGGCTTTATCCAAAGAGGACTGAACCTGTGCTTCTTGCTGTTTGATCTTTGATTCGCGGCCGAGGAGATCGGATTCGCGGATCGCAAGCGAATCTGTCAACTTCTGGATTTCGATGCGTTCCTTGGCGTAATGCTGTTCCGCCTTTTTAAGGGTTTCGCGTTCAGCCGAAAGCGCCGCTTCCATTTCCGCAAGGGCTTGCTGTTCTTTGTCCGCTTCGGCTTTTGCCTTGGCGAGCAGGGATGCCGCTTCAGAGCTGGCTTTTTCAAGCGTAGTTTTGGCCCTAGCTTCTTGTTCGCGTAATGCGGTTTCGCGGGCGGCAAAATCTGCGGTCTGTTTTTTCAGCGCGGCCTGCTCCGCAGCGAGACGTTGTTCGGTCTGCTTGATCGAGGAACGCTCCGTAAGCAAAGATTCTTCGATTTCGGCGAGCTTGAGCTGTTCTTTCTCGGCGTCAGCCTTCGCCTTTTTCATCAACCCTTCGGCTTCAGCCTGAGCTTTTTCAAGAGAGCTCTTTGCCTTTGTCTCTTGTTGTTTGATCAGGGCTTCACGTTCAGAAAGCGTAGCTTCGAGACCTTCGAATTCGGCGCGCTGAATCGTGATCTGCTGTTCCGATTTCTTCAATGTCGCGCGGGCGGCAACCAACGAAGCTTCGCCCTCGGCGATCTTACGCTGCTCCTGTTCTGCCTCGGTGTGAGCCTTTTTGAGGATCGCTTCGGCCTCGGCCTTGGCAGCTTCAAATTCAATCTTAGCTTTGGCGTCGCGTTCGCGAATATCTTTCTCGCGAGTGGCGAGGGCCGCTTCGCGCTCAATGTAAGTAGCGGAGTTTTTCTTTTGTGTCGCCTGTTCGGCAAGGAGCTTTTGCTCGCCCTGTTTTAGCGACGCCCGTTCCGCCGCCAATGCTGCTTCGGCATCAGCAAAACGAGCGCGTTCCTTCTCAGCTTCGGTTCGGGCTTTGGCAACCACCGATGCCGCTTCGGCCTGAGCCTTGGCGAGTTGGACCTTGATCTGATGTTCTTGCTCCTGCAGCGCCGCTTCGCGCTCAGCAATTGTAGCTGTCTGTTGTTCAATCTCGGCACTCTCAACCGCAATTTTTTGTTCTGCTTTTCGAAGCTTGGCGCGTTCCGTCGCAACGACGGATTCCGCCTCGGCCATATCCGCCCGCTCACGAGCTACTTCTTCCCGTACTTCAACGACGATTCTTTCCGCATCAGCCTTGGCTTTTTCAACCGCCGCGCGGGCCTGTGCTTCCTTCTCGCGCAATTCAGCTTCACGTTTTGCAACCGCGCTAATCTGAGTCTGCAATTCAGAGCGTTCAGCATTAAAACGCTGCTCATTCTTTTTAAGCGCAGCGCCGTCCGTGGTCAACGCAGTCTCCATGTCCGCAAGACGTTGTTGTTCTTCTTCAATCTGCTTCTGGCGAGCCTCGGTCACTCGACGCTTTTGATCCAACTCCTTTAGGGCACTGGCGAGGTTCGCCTGTTCCTGTGAAAGTTGTTTCTGTTCAGCCGCGAGCGCATCACGCTCTTCTTTGAGAACCTTGGCCGCAGACTCTTGCTGCTTCTGCAAGGCACGAAGTTCCTCGAGTTTTTTCTCTCCAACTTCGATCTCCTTTCGAGCCTGTGCCAGCGCTTCAGCTTCAGCCGCCAGCTTCGCTTTTTCGGCCTCAAGGCGTTTACGCTCAACGGTGTCAGCCGTTACGACATCGGCCTGTTTCTTAGCAGAATTCTGCTTGAGCATCACCTGCTCTGTATCGAGCCGCTCCTGATCCATCAAAAGACGTTCTTGCGAGGCAACAAGCGCTTCTTCGCGTTGTTTCAACTTAGCTTCGGCCGACTGAACATCAGCTAACTTTGCAACGTGCTCCGCAACTTTGGTGCGCTCGGCTTCAAGCGCAGTTACCCGTTGCTCAACTTTCTTGGCCTCTTCTGAAAGACGAGCGCGTTCCGTTGCGAGCGATGCACGCTCTTTGGCAAGCTCCTCACGGATCGCATCGCTATCGATCAGACTCGGCTTAGCGCGCCCCTTTGCCGGAGGACCGGCTTTGACTGCCGGCTCCGCCGATACAGCAACAGAACCTGTACCTTGGAAAAAATCTTCAAGCGGACTCCAGTCTGCATTTCGCAAAGCTTCGCCAGCTCCATCAACTTTGCCGACAAAATCCACAATACGCTTGGTTATTGCCTCAATATCCAAAGGCGGCTGGAAGACGTCCTTAACCCCCAACCGTATTCCGCGAACAACCGTGGGAAGATCCAGCCCATCCGCTACAAGAATCACTTTTGCTTTCGGTTGAGCCTTGCGTAATGACTCAACAAAATCCAAACCACTTGCGTCAGACCCACGACAATCTGCCAGTATCACGTCCACCGCCTCCCGCGCCAAATAGTCTCTCACCTGCGATGCTTCGCGTAATGAAAGTACATGAAAAAACGCTCCGCCAAAAATCAATGATTTGGCTTGGCGAAGTACGTCGCTGTGCTGAACTAGCAAAATTTTGGAACTCACAATATTATTTCAGTGAAAGCATTGTGTCTCGCGGGGGGAACTAGACAACGTCAATCTAATGTGAATCTCGTGGGTTTACCTTATAGAACTTTCAAGCCTATACTTAAAAAAATAATAACAGTGCAACGACTTTCACCTTTACAGCAGCATCTTAGGGATTACGCCTCAGGCGGGGCGTGTTCCCCAATCAAAGCTTTTCACGTATCCCAAACATAATGAGCGCTTCAGACTCGAATGGCTATTTTGTCGAACTTAGTGAGTATAATTTAATTATTGCTCGCGCCTCCATGGGACCGCGTCCCCGGACCGTCAGTGCCGTACAAGAAGTATGGCTCGGCGATGCTCCGGCGATCGACGCTGTCCTTGGCAAACTGCGCGCTGACGGCGGCAGCTCTAAAACCGTCGCCCTGCTGCGGTCCAAGGCGCAAATGACTTTCCTCGCCGATGCCGGCCAGGCGAAATCGGTCACATCAACGGAGGCCGTCGAAACCTTCCTCACCTCTCAGCTTGGCGCTGAAAACATGCCCGCCAGCTGGGCTTGGTGCAACGCGGCCAACGGTCAGGCTCCACAAGGCGGTTCCCGCTGGGCACTTGATGGCGCATCCACCGCCAACACCGAAGAGGTTCTCAATAAATTACGCGGTTGGTCCTTTGAACTAGTTCGATGCCAGTCGGCAGCGCTTACACTCGCCG
>JAYTWC010000302.1:0-1812 GCA_043743635.1 Verrucomicrobiota bacterium
CTCATCTCCAATAAGGTCAATATCTGGCGCGAACTCGTCGCCGACGGTGCCGCGCTCGTCGAGCCCGATGACGTCGACGGCGTCGCACGCCTCCTGCGACGCTGGCGCGAACTCCCGCCAACCGCCCACGAGGCGATGTCAGCTGCTGCCCTCAAATCCTACGAAAGCCGCTTCGAAATTTCGCACGCCGCCGAAACTTTTGCCGACCAGCTCGCCACCCTCATAAACCAGTCAAAACCGGCCAACGAATAACCGCTGTGCGCATAACCATTGTTCAGGGAGCATTTCTACCCGTTCCACCGCTGCTCGGCGGCGCCGTGGAGAAAGTCTGGTTTGCCCTTGGCAAAGAGTTCGCTCGCCAAGGCCACGTTGTCACCCACGTCTCACGCGCTTTCAAAGGCCTGCCGGCCCAGGAAACCATCGAGGGCGTGAACCACCGGCGCATCTCCGGCTTCACCTCGCCCGCCACCACCGCTCAACGCCTGCTGCTCGATTTTAAATACGCTCTGCGCGCCCGCTCGCAACTCCCTCCGGCCGATATCCTCATCACAAATTCATTCTGGCTGCCCGCACTCGAGTTTCGCCGCTCACGCGGACTGCGCTACGTCCACGTGGCCCGTTACCCGAAAGGGCAGCTCAAACTCTACCGCCGCGCCATTCTTCAGACCGTCACCCGAGCCATTCAGGATGCGATCCTCGCGGAAATCCCCCGTGCCGCCGGACGCGTGCGTGTCATTCCGTATCCACTTTCTGAACACTACCTCCGGCCCGAACTAGGCGAACCCACCCACACGCTGCTCTACACCGGTCGCGTGCACCCGGAAAAAGGTGTTCACCTACTCGTCAAAGCCTTCGCCCACCTTTCGCCCGCCGATCGCGCCGGCTGGAAACTCCAGATCGTCGGCCCCGCCGAAACCGCCTGTGGTGGCGGTGGTGAAGCCTACCTCGGTGAACTCCACGCCGCCGCAGTCAGCATAAGCGGCAGCGTGGAATTCACCGGCCGCATCTTCGATGAAAAACAGTTAATCGAACACTACAACAGCGCCAACATTTTCATCTATCCCTCGCTCGCCGAGCGCGGCGAAACCTTCGGCCTTGCCGTGCTTGAGACGATGGCAGCCGGTTGCGCCCCGCTCGTCTCAAACCTCGCCTGCTTCCGCGATTTCATCCGTCCCGAAGTCAATGGCCAGATCTTCGACCACCGCTCCGGCGATCCGGTGGGCGCCCTGACTGCTGCGCTCGCCGCCATGATGCGCGACCGCGAATCCACAAACCGGATACGCCACTCAGCCTGGCTCACCGCCCGCGATTACACGCTGCCTAAAATCGCCAGTCTTTTTCTGAATGACTTTGCTCAGCTCAGCGGCCAGAATCCGTCTCTCCGCCAAACACCCCATCCATGAGCGATCCTGCCGCCCCTAAGTCCACCATAACCCACCAACAGGTTTCACCCTACGTTTCACCTTGGACTCTGCGTGAACGGTTCGGTCTTTTGCTTTGGTCTGGCGCTTGGACCTTTCTCTGCGGCTGGACGCCCAAGCCCCTGAATCCTTGGCGGCTCCTCGTGTTGCGCTGTTTCGGGACGAAGATTGAAGGCACGCCCTTCGTTCATTCCCGCGCCCGGATCCATATTCCGTGGAACCTGCAGCTTGCCCACCGCGCCTGCCTCGGCGACCGCGCCAACGCCTACACCCTCGGAAAAATCACGCTCGGCGACGGCTGCACCATCGCGCAGGAAGCTTATCTTTGCACCGGCACGCACGACTTCGCCTCACCTGCCCTGCCCCTGCAAACCACGCCGATCTTTGTCGG
>JAYTWC010000303.1:0-3409 GCA_043743635.1 Verrucomicrobiota bacterium
GTCGGAACTTACACCAAGGAATACCTGCAAAAAACCGGCCATTGGAAAAAATTGATCGATAAGCTCGTGCCGCTCGACACGGTGCGCGCGGCGCTGGCAGCCGTTGAATCGGGCAATGCCGAGGCCGGTTTTGTCTATAAGACCGACGCGCTCATTTCGAAAAAGGTGAAGATCGCGATCGAAGTGCCGCTCGCCGATGGACCGAAGATCACCTATCCGATCGCTGTGCTCAAAGAAGCAAAACAACCGGAAGCATCGAAGGCCTTGGTGGGTTTTATCGCCGGACCTGACGCGCAAAAGGTATTCGCCAAATTCGGCTTCTTGCCGCCAAATTGAGCGCTTGGACGATCTGCTTCATATTACGCTTTTCACGCTCGGCGTTGCGCTACTCAGCACGTTGCTGATTTTGCCTCCAGGTGTGGCACTGGGTTGGTTGCTGGCGCGTCGGCGCTGGCCGGGGAGGGCGGCGGTCGAAACTCTGGTGGCGTTGCCGCTGGTGATTCCGCCGGTGGCAACTGGTTTGGTTCTGCTGAAACTTTTTGGGCGTCGCGGACCGCTCGGCGTTTTTTTGAAAAGTGTGTTGGGTGTTGAAATCGTTTTCACTTGGAAGGCCGTGGTGCTCGCGACCGCAGTCATGTCATTCCCTCTGTTGGTGCGTTCGGCACGTGTTGCGTTTGAGGAAGTGCCGCAGCGCCTCGAAGGCGTGGCGCGCACCCTTGGTGCAGGGCCGTGGCGGGTATTTTTTTCCATTTCGTTGCCGCTGGCAAAGCGTGGATTACTGGCGGGTGGTGTGCTGGCCTTTGCCCGCGCGCTGGGTGAGTTTGGCGCGACCGTGATGATCGCAGGTATGATCCCCGGCGAGACGATCACGCTCTCACTTGGAATCTATCACGAGGTTCAGCTGGGCAACGACAGTGCTGCGCTGGGCCTTTTGAGTGTTTCGGTCGCGCTTGCGTTTGGCGCGGTGGCGTTGAGCGAATGGCTTTTGCGGAGGAAGTCGTCATGAATCTTTCGCTGCAAGGAGTACGGCTGAACGCCGGGGAATTCGCGCTTCAGATCGACGCGGAATTTGGCGGGCGTGTGACTGGTTTGTTTGGAGTGTCTGGTTCGGGTAAATCCACGCTGGTCGAGATCATTGCGGGCCTGCGTCGCCCGGATGCGGGGATGGTTAAACTCGGCGACGAGGTGCTGACGGATGTCGCTCGTGGTATCCATCGCCCGCCGGAGGAGCGCGGCGTGGGTTTCGTGCCGCAGGATGGCGCGCTGTTTCCGCATCTGAGTGTGGAGGGAAACCTTCGTTTTGCGGAACGTCGGATCGGCGCAGTGAACAAGGTTTTTAATCGTGCGAACGTTTGCACGCTGCTCGGAATCGAGGCTCTGCTCGCGCGACGACCGGCGACGCTTTCCGGTGGCGAGCGTCAACGCGTGGCGATTGCGCGGGCGCTTGTCTCTGCGCCCAGGTTGTTGTTACTCGACGAACCCATGGCAGCACTCGATGCGGCGCGCAAAGCGGCGATTCTGCCGTATCTGCAGCGTGTACGCGGCGAGTTTGGCGTGCCGGTGCTTTACGTGAGTCACGTGCCGCAGGAGTTGTTGGCGCTGTGTGACGACATGGCGGTGCTGGCCGACGGGCGATTGTTGCAGTACGGCCCGGTTGAGGAAGTTTTTCGCAGGCCGGTGAGTCCAGCGGTGGCGCGTATTGTCGGCGTGGAGACGGTGGTGCCAGGTCGTGTTCTCGGTGGAGAGGGCGAACTCGTCGCGGTATCAGTCGGTAAATCGCGTCTTGTTGGGCTGGGGGATCAGTTGCCAGTTGGCGTTACCGATGTGCTCGTGAGCATTCGAGCCGAGGATGTGTTGTTGGTGAATACTGGTTCGGCTCCGATCGTGAGTGCTCGCAACCGGCTATCTGCGACGGTGCTGGCGATCATCGCTGAAGGTGCGACGGTACGGGTAGAGCTGGATTGTGGTTTTCCACTGACGGCGTTGTTGACGCGCCAGGCCGTGACTGAACTTCGACTCGCGCCAGGTCGGGAAATCGTGGCACTCGTCAAGGCCCCGAGCGTTCATCTAATCGCGCGGAGTTGAAAACCGAACCGGCTTTTATCGGCCGTTCCACCACTGCCGAATGTTTTCAGCGATGGCGCGCAGGCAATCGGGCAGGCCGAGTAGCGCCTGATGAAAACTCGGAAAGAAACGGTCCGCTAGGAAAATGAAGAATGCCAGAATGCACAGCGTCAGCAAACCCTGCCAGAACGCAGTAAACGGGCTCCAGCAGTAGGGTTGCCCTTGATGGCGATAGTAATAAGATCGGCGTAGCGCTTTGATTGGCGAAACGGCGACGTTGTAGGCGAGAACGGCCAGGATGATGCCCACCCAGAATGGCAGGCCCCAGGGGAGATAGATTCCGAAAACCGCGTGGGTCGTGATCAAGGAGAAAATGACGAACCATAACGCTAGAATCCAAAACGCTTTGAGGATGGAGAGTAATGGAGTTGCCACGGGAAAGGCTGCGGGAGGAGGGCAGGTGCCGACGGTGGCTGATACGTTTGCCGGCATCGGTGGCTGCCATTGAAAGTTGTATTTCCAGTTGCGCATATCGCGTTTGAATCGCCGCTTCCATTCGCGTCGAGCCTGTCGATCCGGGAAAGATTTCATGCCTTCGTAGTAGCCTTCGCGCGCCATTCGCACAAAGTCATCAGCGGTTTGTGAGGGGCCGGCAGCAGCAGCTTTTTGCTCGGGTGTCTCGGCCTTTGGAATAATGAGAACAGCGACGAAGTAGGCGATGGCTACCGTGCCTGCACTGACAAAGATAAGGATGGCTACGACAAGACGGAGTAAGGTGACGTCGATTCCGAGATAGGCTGCGAGGCCGTTGCATACACCGGAAAGCATGGCTCCCTCTTTGATGCGATAGAGACGTTTGGGTGGCCTTGGTTGGTTCGAGCTTGCGGGTGAAGGTTCGGGGCCTGCGTTGGATTTAGATGCTGCTTTATCGCTTGAAGCGTGGTCGGAGTCGTTGGTGATGGGGCCAATTTCAGCAATGACTGCAGTAACTTCAGCCGTCAGCACGACGTTGCGACCGGCGGTGAGCCTGCCAGTGAATTTGTCGGCAATGGCTGTTTCGATATCGGCGATAATTTCGTCCTTGTCGGGATTTCCGTCCAGCTGGCGGGCGGCGTTGTCGAGGTAGGCGCGCAGGGCATCGTAGCCGCCTTCTTCGAGTTGAAAGGCGACGCCGTGCAGATGGATGGAGATGACCTTGTTCATGGACGTAGGCGTAGGGATGAGTTATTGAGAAGGTTTACGGACCGAGTCCCTTGACGGTGGAGTGGATCTTGTTCCAGTAAGTGGAAAGATCGCTGAGCTGGTCGCGGCCTTTGGCGGTGAGTTTGTAATATTTTCTCGGCGG
>JAYTWC010000304.1:0-3997 GCA_043743635.1 Verrucomicrobiota bacterium
GTGAGTAATGGCCTGCCCATCCTCAAAGAACCCCGCGTAAAAACCGGTCGCAAAACAATGCTCTACATGGGCAGCTCGCTCGCCATCACCGTCGGCGGCCTGATGCTCGTCTATTTGCTCTGCCGCGTCCAACCAACCGAAGGCAAAACGCTCAATGCCGTCCTCTTCGAAGGCCTCACCGCCAACTGGGGCCTACCGGGAAAAACATTCCTTTGGGTCACCCTCGCCTCCGAAGCCATGCTGCTCCTTATCGCGGCGCAGGCCGGTTTTCTCGACGGCCCTCGCGTGCTTGCCAACATGGCGCTTGATCGCTGGCTGCCCACCCGCTTCGCCAACCTCAGCGACCGTTTCGTTACCCAGAATGGCGTGCTCCTCATGGGCGGCGCTGCGGCCATCATGATGTGGTTCACCCACGGCGTGGTCGATATGTTGATCATTTTTTATAGCATCAACGTGTTCATTACGTTTTCCCTCTCGCAAGCGGGTATGGTGCGGCACTGGTGGGCGGTCCGGGCCACCGAACCAAAGTGGAAAGGCCGCATCGCCATCAACTCTTTCGGTTTCCTACTCACTGGCTTCATCCTCGTGATGCTTTCCTACGAGAAATTCTTCGAAGGTGGCTGGGCCACGTTGCTCGTCACGGCGGTACTCACCGGTTGCGCCTTTCTTATTCGTCGCCACTATGATGATACTAAGCGCCGCCTGCAGCGCCTCGATTCCATCGTCGAAGTCTGTAACGAGAAACTCAACGAGCCCGGTGCCGACGCCGCAGTCGAGATCAATGTCAAAGCCCGCACCGCAATCATTCTCGTCAACGGTTACAACGGTCTTGGCCTCCACACGCTGCTCAACGTGCCACGCCATTTCGGCGACACGTACCGCAATTACATCTTCGTGCAGGTCGGCGTCGTTGACGCCGGCAATTTCAAGGGCAGCGACGAGATCGAAACCTTGCGCAAGCACACCGAAGAAAGCACCCAGCGTTACGTGCGTTATGCCCGTGCTCATGGTTATGGAGCCGAGGCCTACACCGCCGTTACCCACGACGCCACGGGAGAAATTCTTTCCATTGCCCGCAAGGTGTCTGAAAAATACAAGAGCCGCGTTTTCTTCGGCGGACAGCTCATCTTTGCTAAGGAAACGGTCGTCACCCGATTCCTACATAACCACCTAGTCTTCCTACTTCAGCGACGATTCTTCCTCGAAAACATTCCTTTCGTGATCGTGCCGATCCGCGTGGGCGAATAGCCGTACCCCCATCTTCGCTCGCAATAGCTCCTGCGCCGCCGGTTCATTCCGGCGGCGCTTTCGTTGACGCACTTGATGTTTTCTTAATGCCCTGAGGCCGCCGCTTGATTAGCCGCGCGGACTGCCAGCTGGCATAGTCAGCCCATGAACTTGCAAGACCTCTTCTTCATCGGCCTCACGCTCGTGTTCTTCGCGCTCAGTGCCGCCTACGCCTCCATTTGCGAAATATTCCGCTAAGTCCCGCGCTCCGACCCACCGCTAAAACCATCCGCTATGGAAAACATCGTCATCGGCTTCATCGCCCTCGCCCTCCTCGTCTATCTCGTCGTCGCCGTGCTCCGCCCGGAAAAGTTTTAACCGATCCTTTTACTATCCGCCATGAATAATCCAAACGCCTGGTTCCAGTTCGCTCTCTACCTCGGCGCGCTTCTCATCATCACTAAACCGCTCGGGCTCTACCTGGTGCAGGTGCTCGATTCCCGTGGGAAAACCTGGCTCGACCCCATCGTTCGCCCCTTCGAGCGGCTCACTTTTCGAATCTGCGGTATCGATCCCGAGAAAGAACAGAACTGGCTCGGCTACACCTTCGCGCTACTGGCCTTCAGCCTCGTCGGCCTTTTCTTCACCTACTTCATCCTGCGCTACCAGCATCTGCTACCACTCAACCCGCAGCACTTGCCCGGCCTCTCACCTCACCTCGCGTTCAACACCGCCGCCAGCTTCACGACCAACACCAACTGGCAGAGCTACGCCGGCGAATCGACGCTGTCGTATTTCTCGCAGATGGTCGCTCTGACAATTCATAACTTCACGTCCGCCGCTGCCGGCATCGCCATCGCGGCGGCCCTGGTGCGCGGCATCGCCCGCCACAGCGCCCAGACCATCGGCAACTTCTGGACCGACACCGTCCGCGTCACTTATTACCTGCTCGTTCCGATCAGCCTCGTCTTTGCCTTGTTTCTCGTGTCGCAGGGCATGATCCAGAACTTTAAACCTTACGACACCGCCAAAACCTACGAAGCCTACACCATCCAGGTGCAGAAGCTCGACGCCACCGGACAGCCCGTCCTCGCCGCCGATGGCAAAACGCCCGTGATGGTCGACCAGTCGGTCGACACACAAGCCATCGTCCAAGGACCAATGGCTTCGCAGGTCGCGATAAAAATGCTCGGCACCAATGGCGGCGGTTACGTCAACGCCAATGCCGCACATCCCTTCGAAAACCCCACCCCGCTCTCGAATTTTTTCCAGATGCTTTCGATCTTCGCGATCCCGAGCGCACTCACCTACTACCTCGGTCGCACGGTGAAAAACCAGCGCCACGGCTGGGCGGTCTGGGGCGCCATGGCCGCGCTGTTTGTCGCTGGCGTCTTGGTTTGCTGGAAAGCTGAAGCCAGCGGCAATCCCATCCACCAAAACCTCGGTGTCGCCGTCGCCGACGGTAACATGGAGGGCAAGGAAGTTCGCTTCGGCCTCTTCAATTCCGCGCTCTTCGCCACCATCACGACCGATGCCTCCTGCGGTGCCGTCAACGCCATGCACGATTCCTTCACGCCACTCGGCGGTCTCGTGCCGCTTTTCAACATTCAGACCGGCGAAGTCATCTTCGGAGGCGTCGGTGCTGGTCTCTACGGCATGTTGATCTTCGTCATCCTCGCCGTGTTTATTGCTGGTCTGATGGTTGGGCGTACGCCGGAATATCTCGGCAAAAAAATCCAGGCCTACGACGTCAAACTCGTGATGCTCATCCTTATTGTGCTCTCCGCGACGATCCTCGGCGGCACCGCGTGGGCGAGCGTTTCCACCTGGGGCCAGGCTGGTCTCAACAACGCCGGGCCACACGGATTCAGCGAAATCCTCTACGCCTTCAGTTCCGCCGTAGGCAACAACGGCAGCGCCTTCGCTGGCCTCACCGCCAATCCCTCCGATGGCGACCCGCACTACAACACCACGCTAGGCCTCGCCATGCTCATCGGCCGCTTCCTCATGATCATCCCGATCCTCGCACTCGCTGGAAATTTTTCCTCCAAGAAACTGGTTCCGGCCAGCGCCGGTACCTTCAAAGTCGAAGGCCTCACCTTCGTCGTGCTGCTCATCGGCACCGTCGTCCTCGTCGGCGCACTCACCTTCCTTCCTGCCCTCGCGATGGGCCCCGTCGTCGAACACTACCTCATGAACGCGGGTAACCTGTTCTAAACCGCTCCGGCTTATTCCTTATCTCTTACCACTTATCACTAACCAACCCATGAGCACTAAAGCCGTCTCCCTTTTCGACCGCGCCATCCTGCGCCAGGCCATCATCGATTCCTTCAAAAAACTCGATCCACGCGCCCAGCTGAAGAACCCGGTCATGTTCGTCACGCTGATCGGCGCCGCGCTGACATTTCAGCAACTCTTTACCGCAAAGGAGCCGTTCGGCTACGTTCTACAGGTAGCATTTTGGCTCTTGTTCACGGTTCTGTTCGCTAACTTCGCCGAAGCCGTCGCCGAGGGCCGCGGCAAAGCCCAAGCCGACACCCTCAAGCGTGCCCGCACTCAGACCTTTGCCCGCCGCCTGCACGATGGACAAAAGGGCCGCGAAGAAAAAGTCGCCGCCACCGATCTCCGCAAAGGCGATTTCGTCGTCTGCGAAACCAACGACATCATCCCCGCCGACGGCGACGTGGTCGATGGCATCGCCTCCGTCGATGAGTCCGCCATCACCGGCGAATCCGCGCCCGTCGTCCGCGAAAGCGGCGGCGACCGTTGC
>JAYTWC010000305.1:0-2803 GCA_043743635.1 Verrucomicrobiota bacterium
ACTTGGTCGGCACCGACAACGCCGCCCACGATGGCGCCGATGGTGAGTATGCCAGCAACAGGCCGGACGATTTTGGTGGTGGATGATGATGAGGCGGTGCGTGCGCTCGCGAAGTGGGTAGTGGAGAAGGCCGGTTATCGGGCGGTGACGGCGCGCGATGGCGACGAGGCGTTACGGATTTTTAAAGCCAATCCTGAATTGTTTTGTCTGGTGTTGCTCGATCTGACGATGCCGCGTCTGGGCGGTGCTGAAGTGGCGATCGGAATTCACGGGATTCGGCCTACGACGCCGGTGATTATTATCACGGGACATAATGAAGATGCCATGGCCTCTGAAGCGCAGGCTGGCGTGGTTGACTTTTTGCAGAAACCTTTTGGCCCCGACAAGTTGCGGGCGCTTTTTAAACGCCATTTGCCCTCGCCGCAAGGCAGTGTCTAAGCGGGCCGGGGTGGGAGCAGAGAGGGTGAGCGCGGGCGGTGCCAATCTTTGTTGTGATGTAGGGTTGCGCGCGACCCGACGTCTCACCACGTTGCACCGCTCATGGCCTTATTTAGTCTGCTTGATGTTCATCTTAGCTTTGGTGGTCCCGCCGTTCTTGGGAATGTAAATTTCCAGGTCGATCCGGGCGAACGTGTCTGCTTGCTCGGGCGAAATGGCGCGGGTAAATCCACGTTGATGCGTGTCATTGCGGGCGAAATGAAGCCGGATACGGGCGCGGTGTTTCGCCAGCCCGGCGCGTTGTTTACGCGGCTTGAGCAGGAGGTGCCTGAGTTGGAAGGCACGGTGCACGATCTTGTTTGGTCCGGCCTGCGCCCGCCGCGCGATCACGAGGAAGATTGGGAGCGGGAAGTCCGCGTTGAGAACTTGATCGAACGTCTCCAACTACGCCCTAACGCCAAATTCGCCGACCTCTCCGGCGGACTCAAACGCCGGACTTTGCTCGCTCGTGCTCTGGCCGGGCAACCTGATCTGTTGCTGCTCGACGAACCGACCAATCATCTAGATCTAGAATCAATTCTCTGGCTGGAGGAATTTCTCGTTTCTGAAAAGATCACGTTGTTTTTCGTGACCCACGATCGCACATTTTTGCGCAAACTCGCCACCCGCATCGTCGAACTCGACCGCGGCCGTCTTGCGAGCTGGGCCTGCGATTATGACACTTATATTGTGCGCAAAGAGGAAGTCGTCGCAGCCGAGGAGAAACAACAAGCTGCCTTCGACAAACGACTCGCGCAGGAGGAAGTTTGGATTCGCAAAGGTGTGAAGGCGCAGCGTTCGCGTGCGCAGGGCCGTGTGCATGCGCTGCTGGAAATGCGTGCGCAACGTGCCGCCCGCCGCGAGCGGGTGGGTAACGTTAATCTGCGGCTCATGGAGGCCGACAATTCCGGCGTGAAGGTAATCGATGCCGAGAAACTTTCGTTCTCCTGGCCGAATGGCCATGAGGTGCTGCGCGATTTTACGACCACGATTACGCGTGGCGACAAGATTGGCATCATCGGTCCCAACGGCGCAGGTAAAACCACGCTCATCAAGCTCCTGCTCGGCCAGCTGGCGCCCACCGGGGGGATCCTTAAGCTAGGGACAAATCTGGAGGTCGTCTACTACGACCAGCTGCGCGAACAGATCGATGATAATAAGTCGGTAGCGGACAATATCGCCAACGGAAATCCAACGGTGACGATCGATGGGCGTACGCGTCACGTGATCAGTTATCTCGATGATTTTCTTTTCACGCCGGATCGTGCACGCACGCCGGCGCGTGTGCTCTCGGGTGGCGAGCGCAACCGTTTGCTGCTGGCACGACTTTTCACCAAGCCGGCCAACGTCCTCGTGCTCGACGAACCGACCAATGATCTAGATCTAGAAACCCTCGACCTGCTGGAGAACTTGCTCGTTGAGTATCAGGGAACGTTGATCCTCGTCAGCCATGATCGCGATTTTCTGGATAACGTCGTCACGAGCACGCTGGTTTTTGAGGGCGACTTCCAGGTTGGTGAATACGTTGGTGGCTATGCCGACTGGGTGCGCGAAAAGGAAAAACGTGCGGTTGCCGCCGAGCTTCGGTTGGAAGCGGCTAAGCGAGCGGAAGAAACCAAAGCTATCGCTAAACCGGCACGTAAGTTGACGAATCGGGAGCGCACCGAACTCGAAAAATTGCCGGCCAAGATTGAAGTGCTCGAATCCGAGCAGACCGCGTTGATTGCCAAGCTCGGCGACGTCAGCATTTACCGCCGCGATCCGACAGGTGCGGTCGCGGCCAAGGCGCGACTCGATGAAATCGAGCACGAACACGCGACGGCGTTTGCTCGTTGGGAAGAATTAGAAGCGGTGAAGAACGCCGGCGGTTGAGCGATCGACCGGGCCGGCGGTGGGCGGAGGATTTTTTACTTTGGCGGTAAACCGGCAAACAAACACTTAAGCGCGGTGGACTTGTGACGATTTCAACGGTTTATTCCGTTCCTGAAATGATCACGTCGAAGGGCACCGCCGATCCTGTTTCACCATCGGTGGATGACCGTTTGCACGCGGAGATGACTCGTCTGCTGTATAGCGCGGCGGGGATGGGATTGGCGATGCATTGCATCATGGCGCTGGTGACAACAGTGAGTGCGTGGAACTGGTTTTCACGCCCGACCGTGGTCGCTTGGTCGATCGCGATGAATGTTTGCATCGGCGGTCGGGCACTTTTGCAGGTCATGTATAAACGTGAACAGGCGAGCCGTCGTGACAGGCCTTTTTGGCGCCAGGCTTTCGCGGTCGGGTTAGTTGCTTCGGCGGTGTTGTGGGGCGTGGCGGTATGGAT
>JAYTWC010000306.1:0-1818 GCA_043743635.1 Verrucomicrobiota bacterium
GGCGCCTCGGTTTGGCCCAGGAAAATATTGGCGGAGGCCGAAAGCGTTTCAGCGCCGGAGAGCCGCATGGTTTTCGACATGATCCAAGCGAAGCCCCACACGATTTTTTGGAGAATGCCCAAATAGTAGAGCATCGAAGTGAATGCGGAGAAAAATATGACTGTTGGCAGGATCGCTAGGCCGAAGATCACGCCGTGTTTTGAGGTGTCGAGCAGTGACCCGAAAACGAAGCGCGTGCCTGCATTGGTGAAATCCAGGAGTTTGACGAAGCCTGAGCCCACGAGTTCCACCCCGCCGCGTACGAAATCGACATGCAGGACCAATCCCGCAAAAATAAATTGGAGCAGCATGCCCATGATGACGATGCGCCAACTGATCGCACGTCGGTTTTCACTGAACGCGATAGCGATGCCGAGAAAGACGATGATGCCTAAAAGGCCGCGGAATACGTGCGTTAATTGTTCCATATAACAATCGAGTCGAAGAGAGCGGGAGGTGAGCAGAGCTTGCGAAATCGAAACGGTCGCGCGAGAACCAACTTATGACCGTCGAAGAACGCCTTGCCGCCCATCTTTCCAAAACGCCCGATATCGCCCAGGCTAGCTGGGTCGCATCCAATGCGACGGTGGTCGGCGACGTCACGCTCGGACCCAAGAGCAGTGTTTTTTATGGCGCGGTGTTGCGCGGCGACATTGCCCGTATCGTGGTGGGCGAAGGCAGCAACATTCAGGATAATTGCGTCGTTCACCTCGCTGACGACATGGATGCGATCATCGGCAAATGGGTGACGGTTGGCCACGCCGCAGTCATCCATGCTTGCACGATTGAAGACGAATGTTTGATCGGCATGGGCGCGACCGTGCTCGATGGTGCTCGCGTGGGAACTCGCAGCATCGTGGGTGCGGGTTCGGTGGTGACGCCGCGCACCGTGATTCCGCCCGGTTCGATGGTCATGGGCGCTCCGGCTAAAGTCGTGCGTCAGCTCACCGAAAAAGAGCAGCTTGGCCTGAAAAAATGGGCTGAAAAGTACACGGTGGTTTCAGCGGCCCACGCGGCGCAGAAAAGCTAGGATTCTTGGGTTGGCCAAAGTAATCTAAATAAAGCTTTTATAGACATTGTTGGGGTTTGAGGTGATCTCAAACCCGACATATTTGGCGCGCGTTTTTTGAACGCATTGCGTTTGCGTCCCCGCGTTGGGGCCCGAAGCGATCCATGGCGCGGCGTTTCAAATCAGGGAAACCATTAGTGTAAATCAATTGCGTCCTATTGATGGATTCGCATCTTTTTATGAAACGTTCACTATTTTATTACATACATACTCAGTGACGGTAGTCTTTCGGACGTAGGCTGCCTCGATTTGCTAACAATGTTTTTACAGACTCACAGACGCACCGTTCTACTCGCCGTTTTAGCGGCGGGTCTTGGTGTGGTCTTGTTTCTCGTAAATCGACCGGCCGACTCTATCGGTTTGCAGGTGAGTGCGCCATCGGGTCTGTACCCTAGTTCTGGGAAAACACCGATTGTGGCGTCTCAGACGGTTGGACTTTCTTCGGCATCAGTTTCTCAGAATCCGAAGGTTTCGTCGGCTTCGAGTTCTGTTCACCAGATTCTTCCTCGACTTGAGCAGACGGTTTCTGACTGGCGCGGTTATCAGCCGCAGAAGATGACGATCGCGCCCTATGCCGATCTTGCGTTGGAATTCGAAATGACTTCGGTCCGCGTGGAAAACGGTCGCACGATCTGGCGTGGGCGAAATGCTCTTAGCGGTGCCTTTCTGGTTACGGTCGCAACACTGAATGAATGGCATGCCGTTTTGGA
>JAYTWC010000307.1:0-10574 GCA_043743635.1 Verrucomicrobiota bacterium
TCTTCAGCGAGAATAACAATCTCCATCATCGTGAGCGAATCGATGCCCAGATCTTCAACCATCCGCAAATCGTCGTCGGCCGTGTGGAGCTTCGGGCGCAAACTGGGTTCAACGAAACGTTCGATCACTCCAATGACCACGGCCGGCACGTGCGCAGGATCACGGGTCTTTCGGAATTGAAGAGCCGCCTCGACTGCCGATGGTGAGCATCGCTTCAGCGCTTCGCGCAGTGCGGTTTCGTCTTCAGCACTGAAAACTTTTGTAGAGATTGGAGTTTGGGCAATAGCCCCTCCTGGGTTCGGAACTTCATCTGCCATGATTTATGTGATGTAAGTTGGCGGTATTTCGATTGTAAACGTTATTCTTCCTAGGGCTAAATTATCGCTGCCTCTGGGGTGGTTTTTCGCGATTTTCTTAACCACAGGCTAACCTTGCCTACCGACCGCAAAGCGCTCTTGATTCACCGCCCAATCGCCGAGATCAAAAGCATGAGCGTCGCTCCGTCACTCAATTCCGTTTTTCTCATCACGCACGAGTTTTATCCGAAACGCGGTGGCATTGCGACGTTCACAGAACAGATCGCCATCGCTACGGCTAGTCTGGGTTATGAGGTCGAAGTATGGGCCCAATCGGCTTCTCCGGAAAAAGAAAAAGACTGGCCATTCAAGCTTCACCGGTTGCCTGTCAAAGGAACTCACGATCTCACCTGCCAGCTCAAGCTTGCCCGCCAGCTGATCGCTGCACGGCGCCGTCTGCGCTACGCAACTGTCTATTTGCCGGAACCTGGCCCGATGATGGCGATGATGATGCTCCAATTTTCGCGCGCTTTCCGCCCTCATCGTTTGATACTAACCTTCCATGGTTCGGAAATACTGAAATTTTCTCGCAACCCGATTTCTCGCATGCTCACGCGGCGATTGATCAGGCACGCTTCGCGGATCAGCACACTGACGCATTACACCCACGGCCTGCTCTGCCAAAATTTCCCAGAAGCGGCCAACAAAACTTTTCTTACTCCCGGCGCGCTGCGCTCGGATTTTGCGGTCGTAAACAGCGCCCCTGCGACCAAGAAAAACAAACTCGTTGTTCTCACCGTTGGCCGCCTTCATCCGCGAAAAGGACAGCTCATCACGCTCCACGCACTCCAATCGCTCGCGCCGCAATTTCGGAATCAGGTCGAATACTGGATCGTCGGAGGACAAAGCAAAGGACGTTACGAGGCCAACCTCCGCTCCGCAGTCGCACAATCGGATCTCACCGTGCGTTTTTTTGGCGATCTACCCGATGACGAACTTGATCAGGTTTATGATCGCGCCGACATCTTTGCCATGACGAGCGTGGACCACGGTAACAGCGTCGAAGGATTCGGCCTCGTTTACCTCGAAGCTTCAGCCCACGGGCTGCCCGTGGTGGCACACACGATCGGAGGCGTGGCCGAAGCCGTTGCCGATGGAGTGACAGGTTTGCTCGTGCCACCGAACCATCCGGCACAACTTACCGCCGCTTTTGAACGCCTGATCAGCGATCACACGCTGCGTCACAGACTCGGCAACGCCGGACTCGCCTGGGCCAAACGCAACTGCTGGACGCATTCCGCCAATTTGCTCTTCAATCCCGCGCACACACCGGAAATGTCGATTTCTCCGTTCTGATTGTACTTTCTTTGCATGCTCCAATCTCGCACTCAAATTACTGTTCGCTACGCCGAAACCGACATGATGGGGATCGTTTACCACGGAAATTATCTTCCCTGGTTTGAAGTGGGACGAACTAACCTATTGAAGGAATTTGGCGTGCCCTATCGCGAATTGGAACGCGATGGCTATTTTCTCCCCGTGATCGAGGTTCAGGCGAAATATCTTCGTCCAGCCGTGTACGACGATGTCGTTACCATCATCACCACACTGCGCGAAAAACCCAGCCTGCGTATCGCCCTCGAATACGAAGTAATGCGCGGTGAAACGCTGCTCGTCACGGGCAAAACCATGCATGCCTTCATCGACCGCGAGGGCCGTCCTGCCCGACCACCAGCGATTTTTGTCGAAAAGATTTCCAAGCTCTTCGGCAGCTAGTTGAACCCGCGCCGCTTGTGCATGCCCGCCGTTGAGCAACCACGGCGCTCGCAAATCTTGCAGCTTGCGAGCCCCAACATTCTGCATCTTGCTCCGTTTGTTACATGAAGCTTATCGATCTCAACCGAGACGGCGGCATTGGCGCCAACTCTCTCTTTGTCCAAATCGGCGAACTCAAAATCCTCATCGATTGTGGGCTCAATCCCAAAAAAGCCGGCCGCGGTGCCACGCCCGATTTTGGGCCCCTGCGTGGGCAAAAACTTGATTTAATCATAATCACCCACTGCCACCTCGACCATATCGGCAGTCTGCCGGTAGCCATGCGCGAGCATCCTGACACCCCGGTGATCATGACTCAATCCAGCCGCATGCTCATTGAACGCATGCTGCACAATTCTTCCAATGTCATGGTTCGTCAGAAAGAGGAGGCGAACATACCCGAGTATCCGCTCTTCACTCACGAAGAAATCGACCGCTGTGCCCCACGCATGACCGGCCTCGCTTTCGGCCATGCCAAGAAATTTAGCAACACCGAGGACGAGGTTGAAATCATTTTTCACCAAGCCGGCCACGTCGCCGGTGCCGCAGGTGTTGAAATTCACCACAAACACCGAGCCGTATTTTTCACAGGCGACGTCCTTTTTGAAAATCAGCGCACGCTTGCCGGAGCAAAATTCCCTACCGGCCACTTCGATACCATTGTTACCGAAACCACGCGTGGCGCCACAGAACGTCCCGCCGCCAAATCACGCCTCGCCGAGGTCAACCGACTCGTCGTCAGCATCAACGACACCATTAATCGCGGTGGCTCATTTCTCCTCCCCGTCTTCGCCCTTGGCCGCATGCAGGAAGTCCTCGCGATCATTCATGACGCCCGGAAATTCGGCAAACTGATCGATTTTCCAATCTACGCCTCTGGCCTCGGCATGGATCTCGCCGATTACTTCGACGAGATCACACGCAAACTGAAGCACACCAATTTCACGCGCAGCATCATCAAAGATCTCAAACTTAAACCCACGCCGCGTAAACTTGTGCCTGGCGAAGATCCTCAGAAAAACGCGCTCTACATTATCAGCTCGGGGATGCTCGTGGAACGAACCCCTTCCTACATCCTAGCCTCTGGACTCGCCGGTCACGCCCGCAACACCATCGGGTTTGTCGGCTTTTGCGATCCCGACACTCCAGGAGGCCAGCTGCTTGCGACCAAGTCAGGCGACTCCTTCCTTTTTGCCGCTGCCAACGTCAAAACCAAGATTAAGGCGAAGGTAGAGCGCTTCGAACTTTCGGGCCACGCAGACCGCGAGGAGTTGTTGGAGTTTTCGGTGCAGGCCACACCTCGCACCGTCGTGCTGACTCACGGCGATCCACCGGCCCGTGCCTGGTTCGCAGCCGAATTAGCCAAACAACTCCCTAAGGCCAAGATCCTTGATCCTATCCCGTTGAAGCTTTATCAGGTTTAAGAAACGATGCCGAAGATTGGCTTCTAGCCACGTTAGCACCTCACTCGGGTGAAACTTTTCGTCTAGGGTTTCGCGCTGGCCACGCCAAGAATGATAAAGCTCCCGTCACCACGGAGCTCGATCTTGTGACGGCCGGGACTGAATTTTAGCGCATAGGCGTTGATCGAAGGAAGTGTATCAACGGTGGCAGCATTAAGCAGCAAAGGCTCATTAGTCAGGTTGCCCGCAGTAGCGTCGGTTTCCAGCTCGGGCGGCTGACGCCAGCCCTTCTCCTTCGACTGCACAAATCCGATGATCACTCGAACCGATTCGGTGGCTTCAAATTCCACAGGTTTATAACGCCCGGCTTTCGCCTCTGCATCCGAAAAACGGATACCGGTAAGCGCCGCGAGTTCCGGCGCCAGCGACTGAATCTCCCACGGGCGATCCGTGAATACTTTTGCGCCAGGACCTGGCCGGTAGATTTCGGCGTGGGTGCTAAATAATTTGAAGCCGGCAGCCTGCAACGGCTGGATCGCTGGATGGGTAGTGATTTGCCCTCCCTGTTTTAGGTCGGCCAGTTGCTGGTCGAAATCGACTAGTTCTTTTTCATAGATCGGCACGAGCTGGCTCCAATGATAGTTGGCCGGCTGTCCGTCCTTGCCACCGGGCACTGGGATGCGGCGCTGGCTGGTCTGCATCGTGTTCGCAAAGCGGTAAGTTTCCTTCGTGAGATCGACGAGTTTGCGGTAGAAATCGAGACTGGACGCGAGCGAGCGTCGGGCTAACTCCATGTCCTCAATGTCGTGACTGTGCTGATACCGCAGCACGGCGAGCGCGGCCTCGGCCTTCGCCGCGTAGTTCTCCGACAGCGCTTGAATGCAATACATGTCGTTACGCAGCCGGGCAAATTCCACAGAGTTTTTAGAAACGTGCGGTGCGGCCTTTTCGACAGCAGCCACGGCGCGCTGAGCGTAATCGCGCACTTCACGGATAATCGACACGGGCGTTTCGCCTTCGTGCGGTTGCTTGGCCCATTCCTTGTCGGCGTATTCCTTCAGTCGTTCACCGAGTGGTGCCTGCGAAAGCCATAGCTCGGCGTAAGGCCGGTATTTCTCGGGTGCTACGAGTTGATCCAGCGTCATACCGAGGGAGAGTGTTTGGCGGTTGCCCTCAGTTATGCCGAAGCGCCGGAGCAGGCGCGGTGCGCATTCGCCCGAATCGTTGTAGGCATCTAGGATTTTAGCAGCGGCTTCTGGCGTGCCATAATGCTCGGTCAATCGACCGAGCCAGTATGCGCGGTCGGTGTCAGGATCGATGTCGGGATTCCACGCGTAGCGCGCCCAAGCCTCGAACCAGATCCAATCGCGTTCGAGTTGGCTGAGCGGAACCTCGGTTTTATCGGGCGCATCCGGCCAGCTCCAATACGCGAGCGGATAAAGGTGAATGCCGCCCGCGCCGAGTCGGTCACGCATGGCGACGACGCTTTTCTGGATGAAACGCTGTGCGCCGTAGCGGAATGGTTCGAGGTTCGCTAGGATGTGAACATTGGCGATGTGCGTGGTGCCCAGCCGACTCATGGCGAGATGCGTCTGCTGCCAGACACCGCGGGGCTCCCAGGTGGTGAGCGATTCGCCGTTGAATTTTGCCTCGGTGTAAAGGTTGTGATAAATCTTCAGCGCCTCGGGCATGACGACCTTGGGATCGGTGGCGTGGGTGCGAACCACGACCGGAGGTTCTTCGGTGAGGCCGGCTGCAGCCATCCCGTCCTTGACGCCGGGCAAGATCACTTTCGACAACCACTCGTTTTGCATCGGCACGTCTTGGAGTGCCTCGCCAAGGCAAACCATCAGCCCAACGTTGGGATATTGGCGGACAAACTCGGCGACGGATTTGCGCGTGTAGTCGGCGGCGATAGGTTCGGTTTTATTGAGCTGCGTTGGCAGTCCGTTTTTTTCGGCAAACGGTTTTGAAAGGATGATATTATAGAACATCTGCACGACCCAGATGCCACGTCGGTCTGCTTCCTGTGCGATGTAACGAAACATCTCAACGTTCTGTTTGAACTGCTCTTCGGACACCTCGAGCGCGTAGGGATAATCGGCCAGTTTTACCAGCGAGGCGAACGGATGCCCGTTCCAAAGGTACAGCGTGTTCATCCGCTGCTCGGCGAGAAAATCGAGGTACTCTTTCCAAAACGCCTTGTCGTAGAAAAACGGGAAAAGATCCTTCGTGTACGGATACTCGTAAACATGTCGGCCGGGCAAAATGTAGGTCTTCTGCATGCCGATACACGGGCCGCGCAGCTTGAGTACGGGGGCATCGACGAAGCGGAGATTCTCCGGGAGAGCTTTGGCTTCGTTGATACGTTTGGCCAGTTCAAGGCACCCGTACAGCACGCCGCTGTCGTCGGCACCAACGACCGCAACCGAACTGTTAGAAAGAGTTACAATGAGAAATCCTTCGCGGCGCAATTCGCCTTCGCCGATCTTGAGCGCACCCGAATCGAGCAATGCCTTAACGGCGAGTGAGTCAGCACGGCCGAGGACGATGTTCGCTTTTGCACCGACTGCATTCAACGCCTCCGTGAGTCGCGTTTCGCCATACTGAATGCGGGGTGACGCATCACCGGCATAAAGAAATGCAGGTGCGAGAAACAAGAACAGCCAAGACCGAAGTGAACGTGCGAATAACATGATTAGAACTAACGATAGGTTTTGCGTGCAGCCACGGCAGCTTCGGTGTCACTTGCGGGTAAGCAAGGACGGAAGCTCAGTTGCAATGTGTACGGTTGCACAGACACGGCATACTTTTCCAAGACGCCAGGACCACAGCTGCTGTTACCGAGCCCGCACTGTTTTGCATCGAGTGAAAGAAAGATTTCAGGACGCGGCTTGAGTTCAAAGGCGTGTTTAGCCGAATCAAGGTCGGCCACAGAGAAATGAAGCGCCGTGGCGGAAATCGGCGTTTCACCCGCCACAACCATCAAACCGCGACCTGTAGCGTCGGTGAGTGTGAGCCAGCGAACGCCCTCTTTGTTTCCGTTTTCCTGCGGACGCGCGTAGGCGACATGCTGCGCAGTCACGGTGCTCGAATACAGGCCGACCGGAGCGGCTTCGTGGCGGTCGATATAATTTTCACCCGGCCCACGTCCGTACCAGCGGAAGTTCTCAAGCTCCGAGGACAGTTGCATCACCACACCGATGCGTGGCAACGGCGGCAAATCGCCAAAAGGTTCAAAACGGTTTTCTACATCGAGCGAACCATCTCCGCGAATCGTCCAGATCGCATGGTGAACAAAGAAACCTTTCGCCGCCGTGCTGCGTGCAACCGCCTCGACACAAACAACGTTCGGCGCGGGCTGCGTAACGACGAGCGACTCAACCGTGCGCATCAGTTTATCGAGTCCAGCGGCGCGCCAGTCACGGGCAAGCCATTTGCCGAAACCTTTGTCGTTGTCGGTCGGTGCGCGAAAGGCCTGGAGAACAGGCCCCGCCGAATTGGCCAACAACTCGCCGTATCCGTAATCCAACGACACGAGCGTACCTGAGGAACGGCTGAATTTGATTCCAAAGATCTTGCCGGTAATCGCAACGAGGTCGCCACTTTCCTTTACGGTGAGTATCGGCGTGACCGCGCTATCAATCACCGGCGCTGGCGACGTTTCGACCTCCAGCTTGAATTGCTCCCAGGCAACTTCATGGCCGACCAGAGCCCAGTCCGATTTTACCTTCGTGATAAAACTCAGTTTCAACCAATATTCCGCACCAGCAATCGGTCCTTCAATCGCGGTGACAGGAACAGTCACTTCTTTGTAACCGCCTGCGACGATATCGAGCGGTTCCATCTGGCCTTGCTGAATCGTCGCACCGTCGCAGACAACGGACCAGCGCACGTCGAATTCATTTAGATTAACAAAATGGTTCCGGTTGTTCACGCGCACAAGCACGGAACCAGGCTTCATCTCGCGCGGCTCGACCCAGACGGGCTGATAAACCTTCTTCACCTCCCAGTACTTTGGCGTGGTCTCGCGGTCGGCGTTGACAACGCCTTTCAAGGAAAACGCTCCGAGGTTGGGCTTGTCGCCGAAATCACCGCCGTAGGCAATGAAACTGCGGCCATCGGCAGTCTTCTTGCGCACCCCCTGATCGGCCCATTCCCAGATGAAGCCACCGAGCAGTCGCGGGTGCCAATAGATCTCGTCCCAGTATTCCTTGAAATTGCCGAGCGCGTTGCCCATCGCGTGGGCGTACTCGCTGGTTAGGATCGGACGGTGCTCGCCGTCGATCAACGTGAGATTGATCAAGCGCTCCCAACGCGCATTTTCGGGTCGTTCGGTATCGGCGTCCTCGGCCATGCCGGGGTTCAAATACCGATCCATCGTTCTGGGATAAAATCGGCTGATGACATCGACGGTTTCTGGATCGCGCGGCGTGCCTTGCGCACCTTCATAATGAACTGGACGTGTCGGATCGAAATCGTGGAGCCAAGCGGACATTGCGGCGAAGTTAGGCCCATAACCAGACTCGTTACCCAACGACCAGAAAATAACCGAAGGATGATTCTTGTCGCGCTCAGCGAGGCGAACGGCGCGATCGAGAAATGCAGCCGACCAACGCGGATCGCTCGCGAGCTTTCCACGCGTGCCGTGCGTTTCGAGGTCGGCCTCGTCGAAAACATAGAGACCGAACTTATCGCAGAGCTCGTACCAGCGCGGATCGTTCGGGTAATGGCAGGTCCGCACGGCGTTGATATTCGCCTGCTTCATGAGCGTAACGTCCTGCACCATTCGCTCAAGCGTCACGGCGTGCCCACGATCAGGGTCGAGTTCATGGCGGTTTACCCCTCGCAACCGGATCGGTTGGCCATTGAGGAGAAGGCGGCCGTCGCGAATCTCGATTTTGCGGAAACCGACATCGCAAGCCACGGCATCGACCACGGCGTTTTTGTCATCATGCAACGTCAGCACGAGTCGGTAGAGCGCTGGAGTTTCGGCGGTCCATTTCGCGGGATTGGCAACCGTGCCGTCGAGCCAGCCAAACTTTCGCGGACCACGCTGAGGCGTGCGGTCATTCATGATATCGGCTTTGAACTCGCGATTTAAGATTGGCTCTGCGTCATGACATAGCGGTTTTTCGAAAACCGCTTTGCCTGCCGGGTCGGTCAACTCGGCTTGCACCGTCCAGCCTTTCAGCGGTCGATTGTCGTAGGCAGCTAGTTCGGGTTCGATGCGCAGCGTGGCATTTCGGAAGTCGGCATCGAGATCGGTGCGCACCGTGAAATCACGGATGCGGACGGGGGCGGTTGAATACAGCCAGACATCGCGATGGATGCCGCCGAGGCGCCACATGTCCTGATCTTCGAGGTAACTGCCATCGCAAAACCGATAAACCTCGACTGCGATAAGATTTTTCCCGGGCCGCACGTAAACCGTGAGATCAAACTCTGCGGGCGACATGCTGCCCTGGCTGTAGCCGACGCGTTCACCATTCACCCAAAGATAGAACGCGCTCTGAACTCCATCGAAATGAACGAACACGCGACGGCCGTTCCACGTCGCGGGCAGATCGAATGTGCGGCGATAGGAGCCGACGGCGTTGCGTTCCTTAAACGTCGAGAAGTCCGCAGGTGGTTCGGTCGTCACGCGCGGCGGATCAATTTTGAAAATGTATCCACTGCTCGCGTACACCGGCGTGCCGTAGCCGTGCGTTTCCCAGTTGGAGGGCACGGGAAATGTCTTCCATTTTGAATCGTCAAATGACGGCTTGTAGAAATCAATCGGGCGTTCCTCCGGACGAGGCACCCAATTAAAACGCCAGGCAGTCTCACTGCTAAGCGACAGAAACCACGGGGATTTTTCTGCGTTTCCTCCACGAGCTTGTTCGACTGTGGCAAAAGGCACAAACGTCGCGCGCGCGGGTTCGCGGTTGATTTGAATAACCTGCTCGTTTTCCCAATCTGGCGATGCCGGGGTCGTAATTGGACCCATCAGACCGATGAACCCGATGAAAAGTGTTGTTTTCCACGACATATGCTTAGCCCTCGATACGTTTGGCCTTTCCCGGTTTTAGACTAACATCAATGGTTCGGGTGCCGATCGTCACGCGCGTTGTCGTGCCGCCGACACTCTTAATCTCAGCCGAGACCAGCTTGCTGTCTTTCCATTGCAGAGAAACTTCAAAACCGCCACGGGCGCGAAGTCCGCTCACCGAACCTTCGGCCCACACATCAGGCAACGCCGGCAGTAAGCGAATCACGCCGGGTTCGCTTTGCATAAGCATCTCGGCAATCGCCGCTGTGCCGCCAAAATTGCCATCGAGCTGAAACGGAGGATGCGCGTCGAAGAGATTTGGATACGTGCCGCCGCTATGCTGTTTTTTAGCGGTGTCCTGATTGGCTGGCTTTAAGTGCTCGCAGAGAATTTTGTAGGCGCGGTTTCCGTCGCCGATGCGCGCCCACATGGCGAGTTTCATCGCGAGGCCCCACCCCGTGCCCTCATCGCCACGGGCATCAAGGGTTTTGCGTGAGGCGTTCACGAGATCGGGCGTCGTAGTTGGACTGATCTCCATTCCGGGATACAGACCCCAAAGATGCGCCGTGTGTCGGTGGTGGGGATCAACCTCGGGATATTCTTCAAGCCATTCCATTACGCGACCATCCGAGCCAATCCGTGTCGGAGCCAGACGTGCAACCTTCGTTGTCAATTCTGCGCGTAAACCCTCGTCCACCCCCAAAATCTTCGATGACTCGATGCAAGTGTTAAAGAGGTAACGCAGGATTTGCATGTCGGACGTGGCACCAAGGCAGATGTGCGCAGGCGTGCCGTCGGAGAGCTTAAAAGCGTTTTCGGGCGAGTTCGATGGCGCGGTGACGAGCCATTTATTCTTCGGCTCCTCGATCAGCATATCGAGATAAAACTGAGCCGAACCTTTCATTACCGGGTATGCCCATTTTAAAAACTCACGATCACCGGTGAATAAATAGTGATCCCACAAATGCTGACAGAGCCAGGCCGAACCCGTGGTCGTCGCGCCCCAGTCCGCTCCTTCGCCCGGTGAGG
>JAYTWC010000308.1:0-3586 GCA_043743635.1 Verrucomicrobiota bacterium
CGGGATCACGGGTGATCGGATTGGTATAGCGAAAAACACGCGGCGTGGAAACCGCGGTCTGGGCGAACACGGCTACTCCACAAACCAAGAGGAGAAGCAGCGGATACTGTAATTTCATGACGAAATGCGCTCAGGATTAAAACAGATTTGTTCCTAGTTGACCGATCGGCATTGGTACGTCTCAAACCAAAGATAATCGTTTATTTAAAAATCCTTTGCGCAAAATGATACAAGTTGCTGCCCCACGTCTCGCCGTCGTGGCCGTGGTCATCGACGTTCCAAACATGAGGCACATCATTCGCCTTGAGGTAACGGTGGACTCCTTGGGAGAAGTTGATGAGGCCGTCCTTGTTGCCGCAGGAAATGTAGAGCAGTTTTAGTTTTGCACGCGCGACAGTCGGATCAGGTACGAGTTCGGCTGGCGGTTTGGTGTTGGGTGCCGCAGAGAACGCGCCCAGCCAGGCAAAGGTGTCGAGGTGGCCCAGACCAAAGTTGAACGTTTGCCCTCCGCCCATCGAGAGGCCGGCGAGCGCGCGGTGTTCGCGATCAGCGAGCGTCGGGTATTTCTCTTGGATCGCGGGGATGAGGCAGCCGAGCAAATCGCCCTCGAACGCGGCGAAACTCGCGGCCTTCGCCGGCTCGAACGCGTTGCCAACGGCGCGGTCGTCAGGCATCGCCCGGCCGTTAGGGAACACTACGATCATCGGCACGGCCTTTCCGTCGGCGATGAGGTTGTCCAAGATGACATCCGCCTTCACATAGCGGGTCCACTCGAACGGGTCGCCGCCGATACCATGGAGTAAATAAAGCACGGGATACTTCCGGTCGGGAGAATAGCCTGGCGGTAGATAAATGTTAGCTTTGCGACGCGTGCCCGTGATGGTGGAGTCGTACTCGAACACCTCGATCCGGCCGTGCGCTTGATCGGTGCGCGGGTTCTTAAAGCCATCGGGAGCCTCGGGGAACGCGCGAACATCATCGGCGGCGAGCACGATGGGCCGGGCGAAATTCGCTTTAGCACGTTCTTGAGAGACCTGCTCGGGGTGTTCCTGAGCGTGAGCGGTTGCGGCAGCCAGAATGCAGAGAGAAAAGATGCGAACAGAGATACGCTTCATAAGTTGAATAAGAGGACGGTTACTTGGCCGTGGTGGATACCTGTTTGTTTTGGTCGTTGACCGAATCTTCGATCAGGGTGGCGACGCCGCGCGGGTCCTCCTGGTGAGCGACGTGATGTCCCGGGAAGGTGCGTATCGTCCAGCCACGAGCCACGGCGCGCTGCCAGCTCTTGTCGGTGGCGGCACGTTCGTCGGCCGACTTGTCCTTCGGCACGAATGCGACATAGGTTACAGGCAAGGCCAAGGCGGCAGGGTTCTTGTAGGAGACCGGCTGGTTAAAGCACTTGATCGACTGCTTCACGTTATGCGGAGGCTTGGTATCGGCCTTGACCCATGGCACCTGCATAAACCCGTCAACGATATTTGGACCAGCAGGGCCTTTGCCACCGAACAAGTCCCAGATCGACATGCCATCATCCGGCACGGCGGCATCGAGAAAAACCACGTGACGGATGCGCTCGGGAATCCGGTCCATGACGCCGGTGATGACCATGCCGCCATAGCTGTGGCCCGTGAGCACCACGTCGTGCAAATCCTCAAACAGGATCAGGTTTACCACGTCGTTGATGTGAGTCTGAAGATCGATCTCCGCGCTATTGAGGTGCATGCGTTCCCCGAGGCCGGTGAGTGTGACGCGATAGACGGTATGGCCGTCATCGGTAAGAAACTTGCCGGCCCTCTTCCACTCCCAACCACCCGCGGTGGCGCCGTGAACGACGACAAAGGTGTATTTCCCCGCAGCCTCGGCTGCGCGGGCGATGCCTGGCGCAAAAGCGACAAGCGCGATCAACAGAGAAAAGAAACCGAGCAGGTGTGTTTTCATGGTAAATAGGAAGCGACTTTGTTTTAGTTTATTCGAAGCTGATCCAATCAACATCAACAATTGTGTTTCCGGTTTGAGTGACGAAAATATCATGGAGGCCGGTTGGGAAACTCTGCAATTTGGTTCTGGCGACTTTCCATTCAGAACCCTTTTCTATCGTTATTTTACCGAGCAAGGGACCGCTTATGCTGTCGAGGCGAACTTCAATCGCTCCGCCGGTTGAAGAAACTCCCCGAGCGATCAGCTCGTGTAGAGCGCCCGCGCTGAAAAGAACCTGATCAAAGCGAACCCAAGAACCGGCTCCTTCAATCGAAATCCCCCACCCTTCACGTGGGTTGGCCGGATCAAGGAATGAAACCGACGTCCCTTTTTCACTGACGGCGCTGTACCGGTCGATTTGCAGTTTGCTCGTCGCCTCGACGATTCCAACACCGCGAAGAGTCGGGATAACTTTCTTGATCGTACCGTCATCATCAAAATATAGACGATCGGCTCGGATGGATCGGTTTTTGTCAAAGCCCGGGGATAAATCCTTGTCGTGATAAAACAAATACCACTGCCCCTGATATTCGACGATCGAATGATGCACCGTCCAGCACCCGGTGGGTGATTCGTCCATGATAACGCCTCGCTGCATGAAAGGCCCCGTGGGATGAGTGCTCGTAGCATATTCAAGTCTTTCGATTTTATCCTCCACATGCGGAAACGTTAGATAATAGGTCCCGTTGCGCTCAAAAACAAACGGCCCTTCCAGCATCCCCTTGGTCGGCAGATTATCGATGGCCGCGGGCGGTGTATCCAGTGCCAGCAGGTTGTCCTTTAATTTAGCGACAAAGATTTTTCGGGCGGAATAATACAGATACGCACTGCCGTCTTTGTCGATCAGCACGCAGGGGTCGATCCCGCGAACACCTTCGATTGGTTCGGGCTCAAATTTGAAAGGACCATAAGGCTTTTCGGAAATTCCCACGCCGATCTTAAATCCTCCAGCCTTGGCGATGGCGGGAAAGAAAAAGTGGTATTTGCCGTTTTTAAAAACACAGTCCGGCGCCCACATACTATACGCAGTGGGATTGGCCCAATTGACGTCGGCCTGGTTAACGATGACGCCATGATCTTTCCAATCCGTCAGATTGTCTGACGAAAAAACGTGATAGTCCTCCATGCAAAACCAACCGGGACGCCCCTTTCCCTGAACAGCTGGAATATCGTGCGATGGATAGACGTAAACCCTGCCCTCAAACACCCTCGCTGTCGGATCAGCGGTGAACTGATCCAAGATCAAAGGATTGGCCGCCAAGGCTTCGGCAAAAGGAAATAATCCAGCCAAAACATAAACTAATCGATACCATTTATTATTTATCATTCTCTAACGCTGCTCACGGGCGAGTTAGGGCGTTTGGGCAAAGCCAGTGCACACTCTTCATTGCCCGCACTGAATAAATAAAGAAACCGGCCAGCCTACCCCAAGCTGGCCGGTTCATCACACCAAAAATCAGAACATGAATGTATTAGTAAGCGACCATTCCTGAACGGGTTTAATACGAGCTCCCGCCCAACTCTGGCCATCAGGCTGAACCGTTACCGGAATCAGGCCTTCGTTCTTTAGAACATTGCGGATGTTCAATTGGATCTTCCAATTGATTTT
>JAYTWC010000309.1:0-4365 GCA_043743635.1 Verrucomicrobiota bacterium
ACCCCGCACGTTCATTACAAAGTCTGCTCAACCTTCGACTCATCTCCAAAAACCGGCAGCATCGGTCGCGCCATCGATGTCGGAGCCTCGGTCTTTGACGCACCTTTTGTCCCTCTCCTCGTCGGCGCACCCGCACTCGGACGCCATTGCGTTTTCGGAAATCTTTTCGCCCGAATGGGAATCGGCAGCTCGGGCGAAATCCACCGCCTCGACCGACACCCGTCGATGAGCAAACACCCGGTCACTCCGGCCGACGAAAGCGATCTCCGCCTTCATCTCGCCAAACAAACAACAAAATCAATCGCTCTTTTCGATATCCTGAAACTCGTGCTGCCGGCCACCGCCGCACGCTCCGAACTCGATAAGCTTCTTACCGCCAAACCCGACATCGTCCTTTTCGATCTTCTATCTACCGAGCAACTCGCCCTGATTGGCGAACTCCTCGACCTCCATGCGACGACCGAACGTCCGCTGTTTTCAGTTGGCTCTTCCGGCATCGAAATGGCGCTGGGTGCCCATTGGACGAAACAGCGCAAACTAAGCCCCGTCATAACCTGGCCACAGCCACTATCGACAAGTCCGCTGCTCATTTTATCCGGCAGTTGTTCTCCAGTCACCGCCTCGCAAATCGCTTTTGCCTCTTCGACCGGGTTCGGCGCAGTCAGCCTGAATGGAGCAGCGCTTGCCCGGGGTGAGAACGTTGAATCCTACGTCCGCCTTATCACTTCTCACCTCCGCGCCGGGCGTCACGTAATCGCCTACACCAGCCAAGGTCCGGCCAAATCTCCGCTGTCGCAGGAAGGCTCGCGTGTTCTCGGCACCACCCTTGGCCTGATCGCCCAAGCAGCGGTGGCGCAAGGCAAGGTGCGCCGCGTCATGTTTGCCGGTGGCGATACCTCCAGCTACGCCGCCCGCGCCCTGGGTATCGAATCCGTTGAAATGATCGCCCCGCTCGCGCCCGGAGCACCGCTCTGTCGCGCTCACGCATCCGACCCGCTGGTCGAAGGTCTATCCGTAAACTTCAAAGGCGGCCAGGTTGGCACTGAAGACTACTTTGCATCCGTCGCTTTCGCGTAAACCACAACCTTTCATGAAACCTAAAACCCTCGCCCTCATCCACACGTCCGCCACGCTCGTCCCGGTCTTCGCCGCGCTCTGCAAAGAAAAACTCCCCGGCGTCACCACGTTCAACATCGTCGACGACAGCCTCGTCTCCGGTATCCGCAAGAAGGGCTCGCTCACTGCTGACATCGCCCGCCGCGTCGCCAGTTACATCCAGTCTGCCGAAGCCGGTGGCGCCGACCACATCCTCGTTACATGTTCCTCCATTGGACCCGCTGTTGAAGCCGCCGCACCCTTCTGTGCCGTGCCCGTGTTGCGGGTCGACCAACCCATGATCGACAAAGCCATTCAGGCTGGCACCCGCATCGGCGTCATCGCCACCCTCGCGACCACGCTCAATCCCACCACTGATCTCCTCCTTCGTCGAGCGGCCCTCGCCGGCAAAAAGATCGACCCCACCGCCCGCCTCATCGATGGCGCATTCGAGGCGCTCATGTCCGGCGACACCGCCAAGCACGACACGCTCGTCGCCGCCGCCCTCCGCGAACTTACCACCCAAGTTGACGTCATCCTCCTCGCACAAGCCTCCATGGCCCGCGTCGTGGACACCCTCGCCCCCGCTGACCGCCGCGTCCCGATTTTCGCCAGCCCCCCCATCGCCATCGACCACCTCGCAACCCTTATGAATTAACCACAAAGGCACAGAGGCACGAAGAAATCCCCAAGCCGTTAAGTTCCTTTCTTCTCCGTGCCTTTGTGCCTCTGTGGTTCACTATCTGTTTTCCTACCCCATGTTGCCCTTTCGCAAACTCGCCCTCCTTTTCTCCGGCTTTGCCTTTCTCGCCCTCCTCACCGGCCTCGCCCTAACCAATCTCGCACTCTGGCAACCCGCCGCCGTGGCTCTGGCCGTTGGTTTCGCCATTGGCCTCGGCGCTCTCCCCAAACTCAAAGGCTACCAGTTCACCGCTTGGATCGCCGTGGCCGTCACCGCTGCGATGATGTACCCGGCAGCCTTCACGCGCTGGGGCGATTTCGATCTGCGCAACAAATGGCTCGTCCTGCTCGTGGTGCAGATGGTCATGTTCGGCATGGGCACGCAAATGAGCCTGCGTGATTTCGCCGGCGTCGTAAAAACTCCACGCGGCGTCCTCGTCGGCATCCTTTGTCATTTCACCGTCATGCCGCTTGTCGGCCTCGGACTCACGAAAATATTCCATTTCGAACCCGAGATCGCTGCCGGTATCATCTTGATCGGTTCCTGCTCCAGCGGCTTAGCCTCGAACGTCATGGCCTACATCGCCAAGTCGAACCTGGTGCTATCGGTCACCGTGACGGCCATCACCACCATGGTCGCGCCGCTCATGACACCCCTGCTCATGAAGCTGCTCGCCGGCACGATGGTCGAAGTGAAGTTCTTCGCCATGATGATGGAAATCATCAAAATCGTCCTCGTCCCCATCGGCGCCGCTCTTCTTCACGACTACCTAAAAACCGCCACGCCCCAAGGCCGCCGCACCGTATTAATCCTCGGCACCTTGAGCACACTCTGGCTCCTCGCACTCCCGCTCGGCATTTGGGCCTGGTTCACCTCCCACATTTCAACTGAAACACTGCGCTGGATTGGCGCCTTCGGATTCTTTCTCGCCGCCATCGTCTTCGGCATCGTTTACCATTCCGCCACGCGGCTTTTCTCCAAACTCGATCAATGGACACCACTGGCTTCGATGTTCGGTATCGTATATTTCACTACCGTCACGACCGCGGCTGGTCGCGACAACCTGCTCAAAATCGGCGGACTGCTCTTCATCGCCGCCGCCCTGCACAACGCCACAGGCTACTTCTTCGGCTACTGGCTGAGCCGTGGCGCCGGTCTAGATAAAAATTCCGCCCGCTCCGTCGCCTTCGAAGTAGGCCTGCAAAACGGCGGCATGGCCTCCGGCCTCGCTGGCTCGATGGGCAAACTCGCCACCGTAGGCCTCGCCTCCGCCATCTTCAGCCCGTGGATGAACATCTCCGGCTCCCTCCTCGCCAACTATTGGCGCCGCAAGCCAGTCGAACCGGCATCTGATCGACCATAACTAATCGCCAAGGTGAAAACGAAGTCTGTTCTCATTGCTCTTTCTCTCGCCGCAAACGTCGTGCTTGCGTTGGTGTATTTCCAGCCAGCCTTCAACACGCAGCAGCCTGTTTCCACCACTCACGCCGCGGCTTCCTCCATCCACTCAACCTTCGCCGCCTGGATCGAACTTCTCAACACCACCGCCAACGATGACGCCGCCTTCATCGCCCGCCTCCGCGCCGAGGGCTTCCCGCCCGCAGTGATCCGCGCTATCGTCAGTGCTCGAGTTTCAGATCGCTTCGCCGCCCGCCGACACGAGCTAACCAAAGCCGCCGGCAAACTAAATTTCTGGCAGACATTTCAGGCCTTCCAGCCTAATGATAACCTAGGCGCCCGCGCCGCTCTTCGACAATTGCAACGCGAACAAACTACCGACCTTCGCCAACTACTGGGCGACGATGCCACGCCCGAATATCTACGCGCTGCAATCGCCCAACGTAACGGCGGCTTGTCCAATGATAAAGCCGAACAACTCGATTGGATCAAACGCGACTACGCTGAACTCACGAGCCAGCTGAATGCCGAAATCGGAGGAATAATTCTGGAGGAGGATCATACCAAATTCGCCCTTCTTGAAAAAGAACAGCGCGCCGACATGGCCGCCTTGCTCTCCCCATCTGAGTTGGAAGCCTATGAATTGCGATCCAGCCCGATTGCCACGAAAATCAAAAGCAAACTCGATCTCCTCAACCTGACGGAGCAGGAGTATCTCACGCTTTACCGTTTGCACAAAGGGTTCTATGAGAAACTGAGCTTCGATCCACAACTCAACCCGGAAAAACGCTCCCGTGACGCAGGGCATGGGCGGGAAATCGCAGAAAAACAGCTCGAGCAAGAAATCAAGACTGCACTCGGACCAGACCGGTACGCTGATTATCAAATGGTGACGGACTTCGACTATCGAACCATCCATCAAGTCACTGAACGCCTCAACTTGCCCCCGGCAACCGCGAAGGCCGTTTACCAGATTAAACGGGATTCCATAGCCCGCGGAACCGAGCTGAGCACCTTCTTCGCCCATGACCCCCAGAAGCTCAAAACCGAGCAGGCACGCGTCAGTCAGGAAAACACCGCAAAATTGATTTCTTTAGTCGGTGCCGAAGGCGTCGACGCTCTCCGGGAGTCTTCCTTCTATTGGCGCTCACTCCCTGCAAGCCAAACCTAATAACATCGAGCGCTTCGCC
>JAYTWC010000310.1:0-13716 GCA_043743635.1 Verrucomicrobiota bacterium
GAAATCTCATCAATATCGTCGTCCGCTCAGGCGATTGAGACCCAGCAGGCGTTGACGTTTAAAAAAGCGCTCAACACCGAACAGAATCAGGTCCTGAAACTGATCGAATCGATCATGCCAGGCCTGGCTGAAAGCATGGACTCATCGAAGGTCGGTAATCTGCTCGACGCGAAAGCGTGAGCAGGCAGCGCAAATAGTTGCGTTGAAAAAGCAGCCGCGACAACGCGGCGGCGACGAGGAGATTGTATCTGAAAAAGGTTTCGTTCTCACTCTTGGAAAACCGATGCCAAACGAGTGCATTTTCTCCACCGACCGCCGCTACCGCTATACCCTGATCCACCGCTGGGACGAACTACTTAACCCCGACCATGGAATCGCCTGGATCTGCCTGAATCCGAGCACGGCCGACGAAAACAAGCTCGATCCTACCCTGCGCCGCATCCGCGACTTTTCCACGGCTTGGGGCTACTCGCATTTCATCATGCTCAACCTCTTCGCCTGGCGTGCGACCCAACCAGCCGACATGCGTGCCGCTGCCGATCCAGTCGGCCCCGACAACGACAAATGGATCAAGCACTGGAGCGCGAAAGTCGACCGTGTCATGCTTGGCTGGGGCGAGCACGGTAGCCACCTCGACCGCGGCCAACAGGTGCTAGCCTACCTTGATCGCAGCAAAACCTTTTGCCTCGAACGCAACGCCAGCGGCCAGCCCAAGCATCCGCTCTACGTGAGCAAAAAAAACCAGCCGATGCTGTTCGCATAAACTGCGGTTCCTCGCTCCCCACCTACGCCATCGTGCCCGACAACGGGTGGCGCGCCTCGACCCATTCCTGCACCACATGGCCACCAACAAGGTGCTCGTTCACGATGCGCTCGCAGCGCTCCGGCGTGACGCCACCGTACCAAACGCCTTCAGGATAAACCAACATCCAGGGACCACCGCTGCAAATGCGCAGGCAGGCAGCTTTCGTTCGCAAAACGGGCAAGTCCAGTTCACGGAGACGCTGTTTCAAAACCTCCCAAGTTGCCAGGCCATCCGCACTCGCGCAGCAGTCGGATCCAACGCAGAGGAAGACGTGCCGCTGCGCCGAACCAAGCTCCATCTTCTTAAACGCCACTACGCTGCCCGGTTGCTGTCCGCACATAAGCAAATAGACTAACGTTTCCGTCGACGCCCATCATTCGGTGCTACGGTGGGCAAAACAATCGGCGCTGGCGGCGCTGACTGAGGCGCGTAAACCGGAGCCGATGCCTCCGCACGCGGAGATGCACGAACCGGTGCCGGTTCATCGCCACCCAAAATCCATGAAACCAAAGCAATGATCACAACCAACGCGACAACACCAAGCCCCACTGGAATAAACCGGCACCACGAAGGACGAGAGAGCCACAGATCGATCGAATCGATCATACGTTTGGCCTCGGCGTGCCCCGGCTCGCGCTGCAAAAGCAACCGCCAGAGACGTTGCGCGCGGAGATAATCGCCCTCACCGGTCGCGAGTGCGGCCAGCGCATGAAGTTCGAGCGGGTTTTCCGGAAGCGTGCCTTCGGCTGCGAGCAGCTGCTGCGCCTCGCGAAGCTTGCCGTGGCGGGCAAGCCCCAAGGCCTTGCTCAGGCGCAAGGCGGTAGCGACAGGTTCTCCAGTGACTTCCATGGTGTTTAGGTGACGAGGCCGGAGCCGTAGCCGCGACGCGCCTGTTCAACAACTTTCTTTGGCAACATGTCCTGTAGCTTGTAAACGACGCCCTTCAATTCCTCGACATTGCCATCCTTAGCGAATGCACGGCCTTGTTCGATGATTTTTGCGGCTATGCCCTGATCGCGCATCTGCGCCTGGCTGTGAGTTAAGGTTTCGAAATACTCCAACCAAAATGGAGTTTGGCGATAGAGAATAGCTGAATAAACATCGGAGATCTCCTCCATCTTCTTTTTGAGACGGTCCTCGTTCTTCTCGGCGATGATCACGTCAATCTGCTCACGGAGCACACGAGCGCGTTTCTTTTCATCGGCGGTGCCCTGCTGGGCGACGAGTTTACCAAGATCAGAGAGCCAAATCTCGACTTCCTTCACGGCACTCGGCCAAGCCACGCGGCCGGCGATTTCATCGAGGTTGACTTTGAATTCCAGAATTTCGCGGTCCGCTTGCAGCAAAGAATCAAAGTCGGAGGCTTCGCCACTGAACCGGTCTTCGAGCTTTTTCAGCAGCGCCGAAACCTCCAGCGACCGAACTACTTCGAGTGATTCAAAATCACGCGCTTGTTCGATGCCGGCCTTCAAATCGGTGAGACGCGCGAGTTCGCGATTCCATTCCTGACGAAGCACACTGACGTTCGGCTGACGCACTTTGCCGCCAAGTTCGATCTTGGTCGGAAATTCTTCATCGAGGAGCGGCACGTAAGCGATGACGGTAAGAATACGCGACGTATCCATGTGCAGCGTAACTTCGATTTCGCTACCGGCGGGCAGATCGCGGTCAATCTTGTCAGGCGTGATGTCCACGGTGCCGATGAGTACGTTGCGATCAGCGAGTTCGCGATTTCCCTCTACGATCGGAATTTTAATCACGCTACCGGTCTCTCCTTGGCGCAATCCCATCGACGTGCGGTAAGTGCGCGTGTGCTTGGCAGGCAAACCCTGCCCCTTGGTGAAATGGATGCCAACTTTATTGTCAGCCATGGCCACGCCCATATTGTTGATAATGGGTTGTTCCTCAACCACGACACCGAGCGTATACTTAAACTCTGCCGGTTGGGTTGGGCAAAGAACGCCCTTGGGGTCACGGAACTCGATACTGAATTTGTTCTCAATGCCCTTTTCCGCACGCACCGTAAGCTGAAACGCGCCGTTGCTGCTAAGCGTGATTTTACCGCTTCGCCATTTCGACTGTTGGTTGACGACTTCTATCGTGCAACCAGCAAGAACGCCGTCGGCGGGCGCCGTAGTCCTGCCGCCAACGAGTGGTTCTGGATCAGAACCGACCGGTTTATAGAGCAGTTCGATCGCATACAGACCGGGTGCCGCAATCGGCTTGGCTTCTTTGGTGGCGACACGTTGCGTGCTTGCAAAAATCGCCGCACCGCGAGCAACAACCGTCAAAGGATCCATGCCGAGATCGCACGGAATGCGCATGCGTTCCTTAACCATATCACGGAAGTAAGGAGCCAGCGTCGGACCGCCCACGAAAATCAATTTCTCCACGGCGGAGACTGACAGGCCTTTTTCGGCGAGTACGCGCGTGGCGATATTAACCGCCTTAAACACGGCAGGTTCAGCCGCACGAATGACATCATTTCGCGTAATCTCAGTTTCAAAAGTAACCGTATCACTCGAAACACAGCGCAACGTGGCCTCGATGAAGGTCGTCTCTTTACGGGAAAGCTCGATTTTGGCTGTTTCGGCTGCGGCCTTGAGACGAATCAAATCGTATTTAATGGATGACGAACCGCGTTTAAAATCACTCAAACCGAATTCTTTCTGCACGCGCGGCATGAGCACCTGCTCAACAATAGCCCAATCGATATCGGAGCCGCCGAGGAAATTATCACCGCCGTGATTTGCCACGACCATACTGCCCTCTTGTGAGCGAATCAGCGCCGCATCGAAGGTGCCGCCACCGAAATCGAACACCAACCAATATGCTTTTGCATCCACTTTTTGGTAGCCATAAGCAAGCGCTGCGGCGACAGGTTCTTGGAGAAGATGGATGGTTCGGAAACCGGCAAGTTCTGCAGCGCGCTTGGTAGCTTCGCATTGATGCAGTTCAAAGGCCGCCGGAACCGTGAGCACGGCCGCCGTGATTTGTTCACCCTTTTTCTGGGCGACGTCGCTGCGCAACGATTTTATCACCTCGGCCGAGAGCTCCTCCGGCTTCATCTTGCGACCGCTGGCGCGAAAGGCGTACTCGAAACCGGTGCCCATGCGGCGCTTGAACTCGATGAACACATCGTCTTCTGCGCGTTCATCAGCGAGTTTCGACTTCGCGTTTTGCCCAACCCAGAGGTTCCCTGATCGATTAATGTAAACCGCCGAAGGCGTAATGTCGGCATCGACATTATTTTTTATCACCTCAGTACCGGTTCCCGCGATGACCGCGATGGCACTGTTGGAAGTTCCTAAATCAATTCCGTAGTCGATGGTCGTTCTGCTCATTGAGTATTTTCTTCAGGGCTTTGGGGTATGCCGACGATCACTTCTCCCATTTGCAGGAGACGATCTTTCCAGATGACCGTCGGGCGAACGGCTTCCAGCACGGTGTCGCGCTCGATGCCGGGAGTGGGTTGAAAAGTCAGTACTTTCACCGGCAGGCCCGCATCATACGGCTGGTTCAACCAGTCTTTAATGCTGAGGCCCATCTCGGTAAATATTTCAAAGGCACCTTCAATGTGCCGGTGCACACGGCGCATTTCTTCGCGAGGCTCGCCGGTCGCTGGATCTATGATCCGGTTCCGCGAACGCCAGACCTGTGTCGCAAGCCCGGCCATCGAACCATCCATCGCCGCCAAAACATCGGGTACAGGAACGACAGGCGGCATGGGTTCGAGCGGTGTGGCCGCCGGTGGCTGCGCGGCGGGAGGAACCGCGCGAAGCTCCTGCATGATCATCTCCAACTGCCCCAAAACTGCCAATGCCTGATCCAGCGGCACGTCGGGAAAACGCACCTCCTTCCGCGGGTCGCGGGCGAAGATCTGGGCGAGCAGAGAGTATTCCATGGGGTTATTCGCGGGCCAGGACCTCGACGACATAACCAAACACAGCGGCGTTCCAAACGCTCACCACATCATGGGCCTCTGTTTGTCGGGGGTTGTCCTTATTGGATACGATTAGCCTGCCGCCATCAATCACCGTTTCTAGCTGTGCATAAGAAATGAGTTCGTCCTTCTTCCAAAAGCGTACCGAAGGTCCCGGCAACGCGAGCCCACCCGCGTGCAACCGCGTCGCTCCAAGGTAAACCTCTCGTTCCGCACGAATCTCCGCCACCACGCGTTCGATCAACCGAGGCACGATAAAAAAATAAATCGAATCGAGCATGCGACTGTAATGCTCATCCAGAAATTGTGACTCTGGCAACAGGTTCGTGCCATTCAACTCATACTCCCCGCCACCGACCGAACGCCACGCAATCACATGCGCCGATTCACCGGTTTCCACCGCGACCACGACGCCATGTCGCAAGCCCGCGATTTCTGATGCAGGCACCCAGTTGTCATTCAAACCGATGCCATGCCGGTTTACGACCAGCCTGCAACCATCGCCTTCCACCAATAACTCCTTTTCTTTCCGCTCCGCGTATTCACGTTCCAACTGCGCCTGATCGCTCTTTAACGATTCGCGCAATTCGTCGCTCACCGGCAGCGCAAGCGCCGCCTCAAATGCGCGTTCCGCCAACTCCAAATCATCGCGTTGCAGGCCCGCTTCGATCGCAAGATTCTTCAATAGCACTGCCGCCTGCCCGGCGTAGCCCTGTTTCGACGCCGCACCCATGCCCAGTTTCTCCAGCCCGGGCACGATCTCGTTCACGATCAATTGAAACGTCCGCGCGTGATCCAGCTCGGGCTCTTTTTCAGCACCGATCAGTGCCATCGGCGGGCGACTGCCGCCCGAGAGAGCATTCTTATAAACCGCTTCAAAGGTCTGCGTTACCCGCGCTTTGAGTTCCGGCGAAGCCTCCATATCAAGCAGCCGCAACAACACCGGCAAACAGCCAAAATCGTCAAACGTCTCACGCTGATAACCCACCACACAGTCAAGCGCCGTGTCGACCAAACCATGAGAAACCTCTACATAAAAATCTGCCGCGCGACCGCACAACAACTCAATGAGATGAAGCTCACCATCGCAGTGCCGCAACAAGGCCACCGCCTCGACCTGCCCGTTGGCCGGCTCCTGCGCGATACGTTTCTCGGCCTCAAGCGAGCGCGCCTCAATCCGTCGCGCCGTCGGTCCCGCGTGTTCCTCCAAAGCGCGCCGCGCCCCAAGTGTATCACCATGAATATGCGTGACCAAGGCCGCGTGCAACGTCGCCCGATTTGCCCGACCTTCCTGCGCATGCTTCAACGCCAGCATCGCACAAATTTTCGCAAGCGCCTCGGTCAGCTTGCTCTGAAGTTGGGTGACAAATTCATCCGTCACCCGCGCGTCCGCCATCGCCTTCACACGGTTCCTCAACTGTGTCCATAACGCTTCGTCACCACCAATTTTTCCCCAAAACCGCAGTGCCTTGAACCAAAATTGGACCAACTTGTCCTCAGCCGGCGACTCTTGCTGCTCCATCTCCAGCGCCTGCAGGTGATAATAAACCGCCATGTTGTGCAACGCCACGAGTTGCCCGCCATTAGCTGCTTGATGCCAAAGTCCGACCGCCTGTTCTGTCTCGCCCCGCTCCAAATGGCCGAGAGCAAGATCGCCCGACGAATCCTCGGGGAAATTTTCTGGCCAAAACCAAAACAACTCCTGCACCAGCCGCGAAGCAGGTTCCTTCAACTCTTGTGCCGCCGTACGGATCTGCTCCACCGTCAACGCCTGTTTCGGCGCGAAAGACCACTCCGGTGCACCCGCGCCAAACTCCTCCGCCAGCTTGAGCGCATCGACTCGTTTCGCCACATCACGCGCCCCCGCCAACACCGACAACCCTAAGATACGGAAAGGATTTTTCTGGAAAATCTCGGGCACCGACATTTCAAGCATTACCGCGCACGACGCGCGTACAGGGGTCGCTTCCTGTGAGTCAGTGAGATTGGGAATGCTGTCGGCCAAGATGTGTTTTAACTGGGTTCGTCCGAGATGAATAAAACGCCAAGAGCGTTAAGTAACTCATTTCAGAATGTCCATCGGACAGATGCACGAAAAATGCACGACGTTCGATTAACCGAAATGTAAATCTTCGGAAACAGAGATGCTACTTACCATTTTTCCCCGGTAACGACCTGCGCTCGCCCCGTTGCGCGTCCGGCCCATCTGGATAAACTATGGGCAAATCCATCAAACATGAAGACGCACTCTGGTTTGGAAACAGCCAGTGCCTTTTTGCACACGCAACTCGGCAGCACCGGCACCCCCTGGGCCCAAAAACGTGAAGGCCCCTTCGTCACCCTCTCTCGTGAATCCGGAGCCAGCGGCGCCAACCTCGCCCGGGCCCTCGCCCTCCGACTTAACGACCACGCCCCCGATCTCTCCCCTTGGACCGTCTACACCGGAAATCTGATCGAGGAAATGCTACAAAACCATCAGCTATCGCCCCACCTCGCCCGCTTCCTCCCCGAGGACAAGATTTCAGAAATCTCCGCCGCCGTGGGCGAACTCGTCGGTCTGCATCCCAACCTCTGGGACCTCGTGCAAAAAACCAACGAACTCATCCGCCGCCTCGCCCGCGCGGGCGGAGCGATCATCGTCGGCCGCGGTGCCAACTTCGCCACCGCCACGATCGAACGCGGCATCCACCTCCGCCTCGTCGCACCAGCTGATCATCGCGCCCGGCACATCGCCCGCCTCCACCAAATATCCGAAACCGACGCCCGCTCCTATAACTCGAAGCGCGACCTCGCCCGCGAACGCTACGTGCGCACCCACTTCAACGCCGACATCAAGGACCCAACCGCCTACGACCTCGTGCTCAACACCGCCCACGTGCACCTGACCGAAGCCGCCGAAATCGCCGCGACTCTTGTCATGATTCGCACCCCGATCATGGCCTGACTCCCGCTTAGGTTACCCGACTTTTTTCAGGATCCTGTGCCGCCGGGGTGTTAAGGGAAAGAACGAACTAACGACTATCGATCACAATTATTTAAACCTGACCCGTTCGGCTTGACCTCCGCTTGGTCGTTAAACGACATCGCCAAACTACTTGCTATCTGCCCCAAGGCACAAAGCCTGACCTTTTTCAGGGCCCCTGCGTCTCTTCATCGGGTCGGACATACAAGCGCCAAGTCGCAAAGAACCCCAAGCCCCATGGCCTGATTCTTTTTTAGACTGCTTGACCCTTTTTTAGACTGCGGATTAGGCGACGGAAATGCTCGTAGTCGGCAGATTTTTATTGTCTCTCTCCTGAACCTTCAACCACCTCCATGGCTCGTAAAAATACGTCTTCCGTTGAATTGCTTATCCTCGCTCCTTGGTGGATGAGCGCGACCCTTTCCTGTCTCGTTTTCGCCGCGATGCGCTGGGTGCTTCCCGCTTTCGGCTCGGATAACATTGTACTCAAACCGTTTATTCCTGTCTTGATGGGATTCGCTTGGCTACCCGCCATGTTCTTTGCCGCTCTTGCCTGCGTGTCAGTGCTTTTCGCTAAGAAAAAACGTACGCTGCTCGACAGCCAAAAGGATGCGGCCTCGTTGCAATCGCTGAGCTGGAAAGAATTCGAGTGGCTAGTCGGCGAGGCGTACCGTCGACAGGGCTATGAAGTCGAAGAGTCGCTCGGAAAGGGAGCTGACGGTGGAATCGATCTTGTCCTTCGCAAAGGAGCTAAAGCTATATTGGTGCAATGCAAACAATGGAAGGTCCAAGCTGTCGGCGCCCCAGTAGTAAGGGAGATCTTTGGTTTGGTTGCGCATCATCAAGCATCGGGTGCAATCGTTGTCACGACAGGTCGTTTCACTCGTGAGGCCGAGGCTTTTGCCGGGGGCAAACCGATCAAACTCCTTGATGGTCCTGCGCTGCTCCTCTTGGTCAAAGCGGTCCAGATAAATCAACGCCCGGCAAACCCGCTACCCGCACCAACCGATCTGCCCCCAGCAATCCCGGCAGGGTCAGCGTCTGCGCCCACTTGCCCTAATTGCGGCAAAACGATGGTCGAGCGCGTGGCCCGCAAAGGCTCCAACGCTGGTAACTCGTTTTGGGGCTGTCCCAGTTATCCTCAGTGTCGAGGCGTCCGCGATATGTGATCGTTGCAGCCCTGCGCCCCGAAAAGACGTCAGGCCATGGGGTTTGGTGTTCTTTGCGTCTTAGCGCCTTTGCGTGAAACTTCTTTCCCGATCACGACCCGTCTCACGCAAAGACGCCAAGTCGCAAAGGGACAATCAAGACGAAGCAATCTTTACACCGGTTCAGAAAGCGGCCATCTGAGCGAAGTTCTAAAAATAGGCCATGGGCTTTGGGGTTCATTGGAGTTTCCTGCTCAGCCTGACGTCGGGCTGTTTAGATCAGGCCGCTGCTTGGCAACTGATCCCATACAGACTACCCATGTGCATTTCCCCAGCAAGCCGGCACTTGGCGCGTCGGACTCTGAAAACGGGGTCGCGTTTTGTCGTTGGTTCACGCCCTCGACGTTTTAACCCTCGCCGCAGGCAATAAAACACCCCGGCCTTTTCGGGGCCGGGGCGGCAAGGGGCGGCGAACGGTTCGGGGTGGAGAGGTTCTTTGAGTTGAGGGCCTGCCGCCGCTGATTTCAATTTTCTCTATGGAGTGGTTTTACTTAGTTCGTCTTGGCGGGGGTCGCGGGTGTCTCCGCAGGCGCATTTTTCCCCTCGGTGGGGGTTCCCGGCGCGGGAGGGAAGGTATCCATGAGGAATCGCACGCGGGCCGAACCACGTCCAAAGATGCATCATTGCATCAAGGGCCGTGGTCTCTTTTTCTGACGGGCTCGTGAAACCTGGATTTCTCCGCACAGCCGCCATTTTGCTCTCCTTTGTCGTCGGCGCGTTCATTCCACAGGCCCAGGCTGCTGCCTGGCTGATCCGCTGGCTCATCATGGGCATGCTCTTTGTGGTTTTTCTTCAGACCCGCCTCTCGCGCGACGCCCTGCGCACCAGCCACGCCTGGCTGCTCGCCGCCAACATCGCCATGGGCTTTGTCGCCTGGGGATTAGGTTGGGTAGTCGGCGGACGCGACGTCGCCCTCGCCGCGTTTTTCTGCGGCATCACGCCAACCGCCACCGCCGCGCCCGTGATCGTCAATTTCCTGCGAGGCAAGGTCGACTACGTCGTCGCAGCATTTCTGATCACCAACCTCGTGATCGCCGCCCTGCTGCCCGCACTCATGCCGCTTCTCCTCGGACGAACCACCCCAACCGCCTTCACCGACGTCCTCGGCAGCATCAGCCTCGTGGTTTTCGGACCAATGGCACTCGCCTGGCTCGTGCGAAAGCTTTACCCCACGGCCAGCACTTGGCCTGCGCAGCTCAAAAACGTTTCTTTCGGGGCATGGGTTGCCACCCTTTTTCTGATCACCGCCCGCGTGTCGGACTTCCTCCGCAATCAAGCCGATCTGCCCCGCAACGTGCTTTTTCAAATTGCCGTCCTGTCGCTCTTGATCTGCGTGGCTAACTTTGCCCTTGGCAGTTGGATCGGTGGCCGACAATTCGCCCGCGAAGCCAGCCAGTCACTCGGCCAGAAAAACACCACGTTCACCATCTACCTCGCCCTCACCTATGCCAACCCGCTCGTCGCCCTCGGGCCAACCTGCTACGTACTCTGGCATAACGTGTGGAACTCCTGGCAGCTCCACCTCCAGGCCCGCACCGAAGCCACCACGCCGCCCCCGCCCATGAGTTAGACGCAACTTTTACGCCATCGTCGCGTCTCAATAGCACCACTCAAAACCCTGCCCCATCATGAAGCCCGCCTTCCTCATCACGTTGCTCACCCTGAGCGCGATCGCCTTCTTTGCCTTCTGGCGCAGCCAACCCGGCCACACGCCGGCCCGCGCCCATGCCGAACCACTTGCTGACCTCAGCAAACTTTCGCCAGCAGACATGAATCGCCTGGTCAACCTCGACCTTCCACCCAAAGCCACCGAGAGCGAACTTCTCTCCTCCCTCACCACCAAACTCAAACATCAACTCGAACGCCCCACCGCCCGCTCGCACGAAGCCGTGCTGACCTTCAAGACCGCCGAGGCCTATCGCAATTTCCTCGCCCGAGCCCTTCAAGTCGGCCTTCGCATCATCGGCCGTATCGATTCCTCCAATACAGTCCGCATTCAATACGACGAACTCAACGACCTCGCCCGCGAACTCCTGAACAACGCCGCCGATTACAGCCAGATCGCCTCCAACTTTTTCATCAACAACCCTGCGACACCGCCACAAGCCCAGGCCCGCGCCAACCGAAACCAACAACCCGTCGGCAACAATCTGCTCGCCCAACTCGGCGTCACCAGCAACAACCAATCCTTTGGTCTCGGCACCACCATCGCCATCCTCGACAGCGGCGTTTCCGCCGACGCCACCTTCGGCCTCGGCCGCCTTTCCTCCCTCGACATCGGCCTCGGCACCACCCCCGGCACCAGCAAGGAAAGTGGACACGGCACCGCCGTCGCCTCCCTCGCCGCCGGCCAGGCACTCGACGCCCAAGGCATCGCCCCCGGCGCGAATATTCTCAGCATCCGCGTCACCGACAACGACGACAAGAGCGACACCTTCACCGTTGCCCAAGCCATCCTCGCCGCCACCGATGCCGGCGCGAAAATCATCAACATCAGCCTCGGCGGCTATGGCACCAACGCCGCCCTCGACGCCGCCATCGACTACGCCACGACCCACGGTGCCATCCTCGTCGCTGCCGCCGGCAACGACCAAGCCGCGCAACTCACCTGGCCCGCCGCCGATCCCCGCGTCGTCTCCGTCGGAGCCGTCGACGCCAATAACCAACAAGTCATCTTCTCCAACTCCAGCAGTCAGCTCCAAATCACCGCACCCGGCCTCGGCCTCCAAACCGCCTGGACCGACGGCGCCCGCGTCGCCTTTAGTGGCACCTCGGGTAGTTCCCCCATCGTGGCCGGCGCCATCGCCGCCATCCTGTCGCAAGACCCGGCCCTTACACCCGCGCTCGCCTGGCAAATCCTGCAAACCCACGCCAGCGAAGCCGGCGCCCCCGGCGCCGACCCCGACTATGGCAACGGCGTGCTCAACCTCGGCTGGGCCCTCGCCCGCAACGACCCAACCCGTATCGACACCGCCATCGCCAGCCACGCCTACGACGCCGCCAGCGAACAAATGCAAATCGTCATTCAGAACCGCAGCGCCCAAGCCGTTTCCGGACTCGATCTCACCATCACCATCAACGGCGCCGCCCAACACCTGCCCATCTCTTGGCTCGCCGCAGGCGCAACCAACGTCGTGAAACTCCCCATCTCATCGAGCCAGATCGCCGCCGCCGGCCGCATCGAGTTCCAGACCGAACTCATCAATCCCTCCGGCATAACCGACCAAGTCCCCACCAACAACCGCCGCGCCAGCGCCCTCGTCTCGCCCGCCAGCAGCACCCGCTGAAAAACAACGCGCCCCCTCGCCTCAGCCAAGAGCATCTAAAATAGGTGCCGTTTTTCAGAACAATTTTCACGTAAAATCGCAAAGGAGTGAAAAGCGGAATTACGGGTTTTTTCGCTATCATTGAATTAATGTACGCTATTCCCGTCTATGTTCATCAGCCCCCCATCGATGGCTAAGAATCCATGCTCCCCGTTCCCTTCTGTGAACGAGTTCGGCATCCAACTTTTTTAACGTAAAGTCCGCAGAGAAAAACCCGGACGCAAAGACCACCAAGCCAGCCCTCAGCCCTTTGCGTTCCTTCGCGAACTTCGTGTTCAAAATCCGGCTCCAACTCAACCTTCACTCCGAACCACCAGAATCCTAACCACGGATTGCACGGAGCACACGGATAGTTTACCAGAACCATTCCAACAACCCCTCAGTATCAGCGCCCATCAGTGATAATCAGTGGTAAACAATTCCTCCAACCGCCCTCCCGTTTTTCAAAACCCAGCCAGCGGACTCCGCGACACCCATCCGCCCAGCCCAGCTTTTGGAGTTGCATCCTCCGACGATTCCTTTGCCCGCAACCAACGCCAACCCTCAATACCTCGCGCAAACAGCGCCAACGCCTGTTTAACTTGCGTCACCTGCCAGCTCTGCGGCGCTGGAACTGCATTCCTAAAAAGGTCAGAAAGTTTTCCGATGCAGTCGGTAGATCTAAAAGCTCGCCATGAGTCCGGGGGTGATCCACAAAACGCTCCATATGGAAGCCCAGCCCAAATGCCTCCTTATCGGGAACGCCTACGCCGGCAGCCGTCAATTCCTGAAAACTTTCAACTAAACAACGTTGGCCAAATCAGAAATGCAAACTAGCGAACTACGTAACATTCAGCTTTTAGCTCAAAAGCTATCGGTGCAGTGGAGCATGTTCGATGAGCTATATAATGTTCACGAGAATTACGACGTCTTTCAAAAGACAGGACCAGTTTTCTGGGGTGAGCTTGAAGATATGCTTCTCGATACTCTTATGCTCTCGATTTCCCGTTTTCTCGATCCTGCGTCAAATCACGCGCAAGAGAATTTGTGTCTAGAAGCGTGCCTCGACTTGGCTATCGATTCGAACGCTCGGGATCTCTGGAATGCAGAGCTCATTAAAATTAGGAAGCTAGGTTCAGGCGTACAAAAATGGAGAAATAAGAAAATTTCCCATTCGGACAAAGAGTTTGCGACGGGAGTCCGGACGTTGCCGACTATTCAATTTGCAGAGATTAAGAGTTTGATTGAAGCGATCGTTGAGTTTGTTCGCAAAGTGACACTGTATGCCTGCGACCATGATATTGGGTTTGTTTCTCCAGTGCGCTTTTGGGTTCCCCAAGTGATGCAGTATTTAAAAGATGGTATCCGCTACAAAGCCGAGCAAACCGGAGGCGAATCGGGTAGCCGGAGGTAATTAGCCTCCGGCCCCCACACCACCCGGCGTACGGGTCCGTACCGGGCGGTTCCGATCTGTTTACGTCGCTTGCGCCTTC
>JAYTWC010000311.1:0-3912 GCA_043743635.1 Verrucomicrobiota bacterium
ATCCAAAAAAGTCGCTCCGTTCCCTCACCGTTCGCACACTCTCCAACGAAGTCGTCGTCGGCCTCATGGCCGCCACGCTTGCCCGCTAATCTACACCCCTCCTTTTTTATGAGTTTTCGCCGCGCACTCAAAATTTCCTGCCTTAGTCTCTGCCTACTCGTTAACCTTCAGGCAGCACCCGCACACCGCTTCGAAATCGGCTCAACCGATTTCCTCCTCGACGGCCAACGCCTGCAAATCCGCTGCGGTGAAATCCATTTCGCTCGTGTCCCTCGCGAATACTGGTCGCACCGCCTCAAAGCCATCAAGGCGATGGGCCTCAACACCGTCTGCGCGTATTTGTTTTGGAACTACCACGAGTGGAACGAAGGCACGTTCAACTGGCAGGACCAGCGCGACGCCGCCGAGTTTTGCCGCCTCGCCCAACAAGAAGGCCTTTGGGTCATCCTTCGCCCCGGCCCCTACGCTTGCGCCGAGTGGGAAATGGGCGGCTTGCCCTGGTGGTTGCTCAAAAACCCTGGGGATAGTTTTCTGCGCACGCGTGATCCCCGGTTCGTCGAGCCCGCGCGCCGCTGGTTCACCGAGGTCGGCCGCGTGCTCGGTCCGCTCCAAATCACTCATGGTGGTCCCATTTTGATGGTTCAGGTGGAAAACGAATACGGTTTCTTCGGCCAGGATGCCGATTACATGCGCACCATGCGTCAAGCCGTGCTCGACGCCGGCTTCGACGTGCCTCTTTTCGCCTGCAATCCCACCAACGCCATCGCGCGCTCCCACCTGCCAGAACTTTTCTCTGTCGCCAACTTCGGCGCCAACCCCGAGGCCGGCTTCAAAGCCCTCGCACAGGTGCAAAAAGGCCCGCTCATGTGCGGCGAGTTTTACCCCGGCTGGTTCGACACCTGGGGCGCGCCCCATCATCGCGGCAACACGCCCGTCGTGCTGCGCGATCTCGAATACATGCTCAAGGCGAACGGCTCCTTCAGCCTCTACATGGCGCACGGCGGCACCACGTTTGGGCTCTGGGCCGGTTGCGATCGCCCCTTCAAACCCGACACCAGCAGCTACGACTACGACGCACCGATCAACGAGGCAGGCATGGTCGGCGAAAAATTCAACCAGTTCCGCAGCGTCCTCAAACCGTTCATGCTCCCCGGCGAAACGCTACCTGAACCACCCGCACCGCCAACCATCATTTCAATCCCTCCGTTTAGACTCACCGAATCCGCCGCAGTACTCACAAATCTTCCCTCAACCCCCGCCATCCGCGACGCTTCCCCTCGCCCGATCGAGCTCTACAACATCAGCCGCGGCCTCATTTCCTATCGCACCACTCTGCCCGCCGGTCCTGCCGGCGCACTCGACGCGGCCCTCGTCCGCGATCTCGCGTGGATTTATCTCGATGGCCAACCCGTCGGCATGATGGACACCCGCTCCCGCCGCTTCCGCGTTAACCTGCCTGCCCGAGAGAAACGGGCCACACTCGAGATTCTGGTCTACACGCTCTCACGCGTCAATTTCGGCATCGAGATCCACGATCGAAAAGGCCTTCACGGTCCGGTCAACTTCCTGCCTAAAAATAGCGACCCACAAGCTATCGCCAACTGGGAAATTCGCGCCATCGACTTCGGCGCCGACGCCACACTGCCACCGCTCACTTGGCAAACCACAGCCTGCACTGGCCCGGCCTTCCATCGCGGCACCTTCAACATCACTGCGACAGGCGACACGTTTCTCGACCTTTCAAAATGCGGCACCGGCATCGTTTGGGTAAACGGCCATTGCCTTGGGCGCTTCTGGAATATTGGGCCAACTCAAACCATGTTCCTGCCCGCGCCTTGGATGAAATTAGGCCGCAACGAAGTGATCGTGCTCGACCTAAGCGGGCCTGCTGAACCAGTCATAACCGGCCTGACTGAACCCATTCTCGACCAACTCCACCCGGAAAAAGATTTCTTCCCGCGCAACAACCGCGCCCAACTTCAACTCACCGGCCTCACCCCCACTCACGAAGGCGCTTTCGCCCCCGGCTCCGCGACCCAGGAAATCCATTTTGCCACCCCAAGCACCGGCCGCCAATTCTGCCTCGAATCCATCGACGCCTTCGACGGCAAAGAGTTCGCCGCCGTCGCCGAGATCGAACTCCTCGACGTTAACGGCCACGTTCTAAACCAATCCGCATGGACAATCGCCTACGCCGACAGCGAAGAAAATAATCGTGAAGACGGCTCGGCCCTCAACGCCATCAACGGCCAGGCCTCCGACCACTGGCACACCGAATGGAGCGGCAAGCCGCCACGCCCCGCGCATCCTCACCGGCTGGTCATCGACCTCGGCGCCAGCGTCCGCGTATCCGGTTTTCGCTACACACCACGCCAGGGCGACGTCAACGCCACCGGCCGCATCAAGACCTACCGCATTTACCTCGGCGACTGTCTCGCGAAATAAATTCCGGTCATCGAACCGAACAACACGAGGCCTCTTTTTTCCTAGCAATCGCTCGCCAGCCTCGCCGCGCGGCCGTTCCTGCTTTCCAGCGCCCGTTGAAACGGGTCGCCGGGCCAGCAATTTTTAGCGTCTAGCCAACTGTTCGGCCGTGGCGAGTTCGTAAGTAATCTTACCTTCCATCACTTCGCGTAATGCGATGTCTTCAGGCGAAAGCTTTTCCAGCGATTCGACCAAGGGACGGCTGCCCCGACGGAGTTGTTTCACCCGTGTAGAAATGACATTCACCAGAATGTTGGGATCATCCACGACTTTTAGTGCTGCTTGAAGGTAATCGTCTCTCATAGGTAAAATCAGCCGCGAGCATTTAAAATCACGACATAAGGTATGCCGCTTTAATGGCTGCTACAGCTAAGCTTGACGTTAATACATCGCTCGCCCGTAGAACGCGATAAGCGATTTCCCGACCAGCTCCGCTCCGCGCTCAATTCGTTCCGGGGCCATCCGCTTGCGGCGATTATAGTGGCGAAATTCGTTCGTGCCTTCCGCCCTCCCACCCCGCAATCTCTCCATTCCATGTCAGCCGTACTCGAACAACTCGTCACCCAGATCGCCCAACGCGCCCGCCAGGCCTCGCTCGTTCTCGCGACTGTTCCGACTGCGCAGAAAAACGAAGCGCTCAACGAACTCGCCGGCCTGATTGACCGTTCGCACACCGCATTGCTCGCCGCCAATGCCCTCGACCTCGCCGCTGCCGAATCAAACGGCATGACCAAGGCCCAGATCGACCGACTCACCCTCGACGCCAAACGCCTCGCCCAACTTTCCGAAAGCGTTCGCCAAGTCGCCGCCCTGCCCGATCCCGTCGGCGCGCTCCTCGACGAAACCATCCGCCCCAACGGCCTGCGCATCCGCAAAGTCCGCGTTCCCATCGGCGTCATCGGCATCATCTACGAAGCCCGCCCCAACGTCACCATCGACTGCGCCATCCTTTGCTTGAAAAGTGGCAACGCCTCGATCCTCCGTGGCGGTAAGGAAATTTTCAATACGAACACCGCTCTCGCCGCTTTGATCACGGCCTCGCTTGCGCACGCCAAGCTCCCCGCCGACGCCGTGCAACTCATCCCCACCACCGACCGCGCCGCACTCAACACACTCCTCAAACTCGACCAGTACATCCACTGCATCATCCCGCGCGGTGGCGAGAGCCTCATCCGTTTTGTCGCGAGCAATTCCACTATCCCCGTCATCAAGCATTACACGGGCGTCTGCTTCGTCTACGTCGATGCCGCCGCCGACATCGCCATGGCGGAGAAAATTCTCATCAACGCCAAAACCCAGCGCGTCACCGTCTGCAACACCGCCGAACAACTCCTCATCCACCAAAGTATCGCCGACCGAGCCCTGCCCGCGCTCGCCCGCGCCCTCGTCGAGAAAAATGTCCAGCTCCGCTGCGATCCCGCCAGCGCC
>JAYTWC010000312.1:0-2878 GCA_043743635.1 Verrucomicrobiota bacterium
GAAAGTGGCTCCGGGAAAACGACGTTCCTTCATTTGATTGCTGGGATTCTCGCCGCTGATTCTGGTTTTATCCATGTCGACGGAGTTGATATGGCGGCACTCAGCGAATCGCGTCGTGACCGACTGCGGGCTGAAAAAATCGGTTATGTTTTCCAAACCTTTAATTTGCTCCAAGGTCTCACGGTTTTTGAAAACGTCATGTTAGGGATGGCGTTTGGTCCGGGTGGTGATCGCAGTCATGCGCGTGCGGTGCTGGCACGTTTGGGGCTTGGCGATAAGTTTAACTATTTTCCGCGTCAGCTTTCCACGGGGCAGCAACAGCGCGTTGCTGTGGCGCGTGCGCTCGCGAACCGGCCCAAGCTCGTGCTGGCCGATGAGCCAACGGGCAACCTCGACCGGCGTAACGCAACGGAGTCACTTGGCCTTATCCGGGAAACCTGTCGCGAGGTCGGTGCAGCGCTTCTCCTCGTGAGTCACGATGAAAGTGCCCTTTCGCAGTTTTCGTCAGTGCGTGACTTTGCTGAAATCAACGCTGCACAACAAGGGACGGGCAAATGACGATTCTGCTCATCGTTTACCGCAGTCTGCGTCAGCACGCGTTGTCGACGGTGGTCACGGCGTGCAGCTTGGCGCTGGCGGCAGGTTTGCTGATGACGGTTTGGGTCGTGAAAACGCAGTCGCAACGAACCTTCACGCAAACGACGGCTGGTTTTGATGCTGTGCTCGGTGTGCGGAGCGCGAAACTGCAACTCGTGTTGAACGCGATTTTTCATCTTGAGGCGTCGCCCGGAAATTTGGCGTGGGCTGATTATGAGCAAGTGAAACAGCATCCGGCTGTGAAGACGGCGATTCCGATTGCGGTGGGGGATAATTATCACGGCTGGCGTATCGTAGGTACGGTGCCGGAGCTGTTTTCGGAGGTGGAATATAATGATGGGAAAAAGTACGCGCTGGCTGGCGGACGATTTTTCGAAGCAGGGAAAAATGAAGCCGTGGTTGGCAGTTTTGTGGCGCAACAATTGGGTTGGAAAGAGGGCACGACCTTTCACCCGTTTCATGGGCTCGCCTTTGATGAGAGCCACGAACACGAGGAGAATTACATCGTGGTGGGTGTTTTGGCGCCGACGAATTCACCCGCAGATCGCGTGATCTGGACGCCGCTTGAGGGCGTGCAAACGATGAGCGGGCATAATCCTGCGGCGGCGACGGAAATCAGTGCGGTGCTGATCCAGCTGCGTTCGCCCACGGCGGGTTTTATGCTCGACCTGATGTACAACAAACAGGGTAACCGGCTGACCTTTGCGTATCCGGTGGGTGCGATTGTGGGCGAACTTTTTGCAAAGATCGGCTGGTTCGACCGCGTGCTGGCTTTGGTGGCGTATCTGGTGGCGCTGGTTGCGGCGGGTTCGGTGCTGGCGAGCATTTATGCGTCGATGAGTGCGCGTCGGCGGGACATCGCCATTCTTCGAGCGCTCGGGGCGCATCGTCGCACGGTCTTTGGTGCGGTGGTGACGGAGGCGACGGCGATTGGCGTGTTGGGGGCGGTTGTTGGATTTTTGGTTTACTTCGTGTTGATGGTTATTGTTTCAAATATTATTCGTGTGCAGACGGGCGTGGTATTGGAGATTTGCGCCTGGCACGCGGTTCTCTGGGTTTGTCCGCTGGCGATGATCGTTCTCGCGGCGCTGAGTGGAGTTGTACCAGCGATCAAAGCCTATCGTATCGCCGTGGCAGAAGCCCTGGCACCGGCTTCATGAACGGGGTGGGCAGGTGCACTCTGTTAGAGTTGTATCTTTTTTATGGATACACTTGTCATCTATTAAATGACAAGTATGTCGGGACGTATAATTTTCTAGCGGTGGCGTAAAATGAGGTGAAAGAGCCGATCTATTGACGCAATTAGATCAAATTTTATGCGCTATAAGGAAAATTCATAGCATAAACAAATGTAGTTGAGCAACTTCCGGTGCATTGCAATCAACTTGCAGAAAAGACTTGTAGGGTGAACTCCTTATGTTACTATCGGGGGCAACTTAGAAACCCCCGAGCCCCTTCACTGGGACTTCATAACCCACCCTAAATTCCATGAAGACGTTTCTTTCACTCAGTGTTTCGTTAGTCGGTTTGTTTGCCAGCGTCGTCGCTGTTTCTGCTGCGGATCAGAGTGCTGCTCGTGTTACTACTAGTCGTGCGTTGCGCGTCGCTTGTGTGCGCAATTCGGGCGAAGATGCTCCGTGGTATATCATGCAGGAGGCATTCGCCACGAGCATGTCGGCTTGTTTGGCTGGACGCGATATGAACGCCATGCCGGTCAAGATGGCAGCGATGGATTCCGATCGCGCGGCCGACTCTCTTGAGAATGCCGAAGTTGATGCGGTTCTCGTATTCGGGGAATCGATACCTTCGAGTTTGCGTGACAAGTCCTTTTCAACGGTTCGTGCTGTTTCACACGTTGGCACGCCGGTTCGGGTCTTTCATTTTGTGATGCGTAACAGTGATCCGGCGATGCGCGATGTATTAGCAACTGCCTTTGAGAAGGCGACGTCTTCGGCTTCGTTCCAGGATACAATTGGTCGTGCGTCTGCGGTCCGCGTGGTGGCCAGTAATAGCCGCTGAACGGCGCTTCTTATTTTTTCGAGCCGGATGCCTTTTGGGGCGTCCGGCTTTTTTTGTTGGAGAAATTGCGCATGAGAAATGTGGGGCAGGTGATTGGTTGGTTGCACGCCCACCTTGGCGAATGCCCTCAAGCTGGGGAGGTTTCACCCGATTGAATCAGAAGGCGCCCTCACGCCCATTGAATGACTTCCTACCCGATTGAGAATGCGCAGCGCTTAATTGATGACTTGACTGTCATCGGTTCGAAAAATGGTGGGGAAAT
>JAYTWC010000313.1:0-3368 GCA_043743635.1 Verrucomicrobiota bacterium
GCGGGAGAAACGAGGTGTGACGTGCTGGTATGGCCCGCGCCGGTTGAGTACCGGCGGTTCCCATCGGCCGTGTGGCGCAGGGCGCAACCGGGCGACCCGGTGGCGCGATCAGGGCAAAATGGAGACTTATTCGCCCTGCGCGGTTATCAGACCGGTGATTCGCACCGCCAGATTCACTGGAAGGCGAGCGCGCGATTGCGGAAGCTGGTGGTTCGGCAATTTTCTTCGGATAGTGAAGAGGCGTTTACGCTTTGGCTGAAAACGTCGAAGGTGCTTTGGCGGAACGCCGCGCAGTTTGAGTTGTTGTGCAGTTTTGTTGCGACTCTGGCTGAAGATCTTTTCAAGCAAGGCAAAATCGATGCGGTTTCGATTGATGGCGATCCGGTGGCGCCGGTGCGGAGTGTACGCGATATTGAGGCGTTCCTGGATCGATTGGCGACGTTGCAGCCGAGTGAAGAAGGGGCCGTGATAGCTCAAGGAAATGGTTTTGCTAAAAATTGCATTCTCACTTTTGAACCGGACGGGAGCAGGGGGGTTGTTGCTTATGTCGATGGCGAAAAAACGGCCGCAGCTTGATCTTGAAGAGTTGCAGCGCCTGAAATGGCTGCTGGGCGGTGTGCTCGCGCTCATCGCGATCAGTGCGTTGCTTTATCTGGAGATCGATGCGTTCGCGTTGATGGTGGCAGGTTTTGTATTGGTTCCGTTGGTTGTGTTAAATCAGAACTGGCTGATTCGGATTCCGGTGTTCGTACACAAGCTGGTGCCTGCAGCGGTGGTGGCGTTCTCGGCCTATGATTATTATGCGCACGGTGAATTTTTGCCCACTTTGGTGCGATTGGATGTGCTGCTGCTTTTGTACCGAGCCTGTAGTTACAGAAGGCGCCGTGAAGACCTGCAACTGATCGTACTGGGGCTTTTTCTTGTGGTGATGGCGGGTGTGATCACGGTGTCGTTGGTTTTTGCCGTGCAGATTGTCGCGTTCGTGGCGTGTGCGTTGCTTTTTCTTTTGTTGATCACGCTCGTCGATGGGTTGGAAGGCGCGGCGACGGTGGCACAGGAAAAGACATTAACGGCACCGGTGTGGACGCATGGCGGATGGTTAAGGTTGTTTCGTCGGTTGCGTGAGACGTGCGACTGGCGAGTCTTCGGGCTGGGTGGGTTGTTGTTTGCCGGGCTCGTGGTGCTGTCGGCGGTGCTGTTCATGGTGATCCCGCGTTTTGAGATCGAAAGCGGTCTGTTCCTCGACCGGATGATCACGAAAAGGAGTTTCACGGGTTTTTCGGAGTCGTTGAAGTTTGGTGATGTGACGGATATTCAGCAGGACAATAGTGTCGTCTTGCGCATCGAGGTTTCGGACCGCAGTCGGGTGCCGGAGACGCTGTACTGGCGGATGGTGGTGATGGACGAATATCGAAATCAATCGTTTCAAATGTCCGCTGCGATGAAGGCTGCAGTTTTTAAGAGCGAGGAGCGGGTGGTGCGGGTGAATGGCAGCGAAGGGTTGGTGCGTGGTGCGCAGCAAGTCTGGACTTTCTATCTGGAGTCGGGTGTGAGTCGGTTTTTGCCTCTGGCGGGAAGTTTTAGACGTTTAGTTTTCACGGAGCCGCAGATGGTGCGTACGAGTCCTGTGTTGCATTTGGTGATGTTGAGTCGCGATGCGGTGGCGATGAAGGCTTACCGGGTGGAAGGAATGACGACGGGGGACCGGTTGGCGGTGGGTGTGGTAGAAAAACAATTTGAGGCGGCGGGGCGCATGCCGAATATGTTAGAGGTGGCGGTAGGTAATGGCGATCAGGCAGTTTTGAAGGGAGTGGTTAAGGAGATTAATGGAGGTTCGGTTTTGGCGCCGGATGAGTTCGCTCGAAAGGCGACGATCTGGCTGGCGAAACGACATAGCTATTCACTCAAGAGTGAGCTGCCAAAGGGCGATGGTGATCCGCTGGTGCGCTGGTTGGTGTCAGGCGAACCGGGGCACTGCGAGTTATTTGCCGGCGCGTTGACGTTGCTGGCACGCACGGCAGGACATCCGGCGCGAGTGGTGGCTGGATTCATGGGCGGGGCGTGGAATGACGACTACTTGATTGTGCGCAATTCCGATGCTCATGCGTGGTGCGAGATCTACGATGGGCATGGCAACTGGTTGCGAATGGATCCGACGAACGACGGGCAGCGGCTGATCACGGATGGTGCAACGACTTCATTGGCGCGGGCAAATGTTCGCACGGTGCAAGGTGGCTGGGCGGCGTGGTTCGATCGGTTGCGGCTTCTTTGGTATCGGCGGATTGTGAATTTCGATCATGCAGACCAGCAGGACCTCGTTCGCTCCATCAAAGCCGTGGCTGAAGGCTCAACCCAGAGTCTGCGCGCCTGGACGATGCAGTGGACGGGTGTTTTCAGGAGTTGGGCTTCTCAGCCTTGGGATATACGACGCTGGGGCGTGGTCGCGGGTGGCGGTGCGTTGGTGGTGATGCTAGGTTATAGCTGCTGGTTTTTTGGCCGGGCCGTTTGGACGCGCTGGCGTCGGGTGCGGGGCAAGGATATTGACCCTATCCGAAAGAAGGCAGGGCGTTGGCTACGGCGGTTGGATATAGCCAGTCTTTCGTGCGACGACTCAGGCGTGAGGGATTCGCTTTGGCGCTTGCGTTATGGACGGCGTGAAACGTGGCCGGAGCCAGGGCGGGTTTTTGCGCGCGCCCGGCACTTGGTGCGAAAACGTTAAAAAAAGACGTCGGAAGGGCTCTGGCGTGTCGCAAAGATGGCTAAATTAACTGCTGGCGCTGGGGGAAGATGAGCCTGTTGTTATGCCACAATGGACGACGGCGACCCCTGTTTCTGTGGCGGCGTCTGCGCCGCTTTGTCCGACGATGACCGTCCAACCCGAAGGGAATTGCACGGTCAAATCTGTGAACAACGGCGCCGTCATGCCGTATGCGCGAATTCGATCGACTGCAGATTTAACTGGGCGGACGCAATGCTCCCACTGTGAAGCCGAGCTGTTCGCGCGCAACGCCAAGTTGGGAGGGTAGAACCTATGGCGCGGAAGCGCCGGTAGGGACGACCAGTCTGGTCGTCCGTCGACGTTGCATGCGAACGGATCAATAAAAAAACGCGGACGGCCCGGCGGTCCGTCCCTACCTTCCAAACCTGAGAGGTTACTGTGCGTTTGAATACAATTTAGCTTAAGACCTACGTATCTGTTCACCTAAATCTTGAGCTGGAGTTGCTTTCGATCGCGCGGTGGGGAGTGTTGGGCCACTTATGCCGAGCCGCCCGTCCGAACGCATCGTCCTGCTGGTACTCGCAGCGATTCAATTCACCCACATCATGGACTTCATGGTCATGATGCCGCTCGCGCCGCAGTTGATGCG